>NZ_LWFU01000900.1:0-16570 GCF_001635135.1 Oleiphilus sp. HI0080 | reverse complement strand
GACCAGGAGCATAACCGTCAACATCATGAGCAAAAGAAAGTGTCGGTGTTAAGTTTACACCTGCTGCCACGTCGTTGTAGACCAAAGAAGCACGCACTCGATAACCCCATGAGAAGTCTGTGGTGTAGCCTTCCTTGTCACATGTGCCGTACGGATTTAGCGCAGAACACACATTCAACGCACCTGCGCCAAGATAGTCCGGTGTTAAACCAAATCCAGCCTGATCGTAACGGCCGTAGCGCATTTCATCTACATCCGGTAAATCATGTACGTAGGTTGCACCAATTTCACCAACGATTGCTAAACGGCTCGCGCCCATCGTCTGATCAATAAACGAAATACCGGTAAATTGAAGCTGCGAAATATTGTAACGATCAAAGCCCTGCTGATCTGTTCCGTAGAATCCCGATGCTTGCGCATCTGCATCCGTAACAAAACCATCTCCATTCACATCAGGAACCCGATTCTGGAAAACAGGAGAGTATTCATTACCGATCGCCCCAAACAATAAATCCTGAGAGTTGAACTGAATCGGCGCGTCCTCTTTGAACGAGTATTCACCTGAGAGCGAGACACCGCCAGGCGTCGTGGTGTTGAAACTAATACCGTAGAGCTTAATGTCTTGAGCATATTCAGTCTGATACGCCGCATTCGAGAAGTCGTTCTGAGCCAAACCGCTTTTACCACTTACGTTCGGAAAGCGACTGTGATATCGAATATGGTAGAAACCAAATTCAGTATCATTTAGCTCTGGAACATACCAACGAACCGCGACACCGTATTGGTCAGTATCTGGCGGTAGTTTGTCGCCTTCTCGATCAATCGTTAAACCACTTTGCTGGTTTGCACTATCACTCTTGTCGTTAGCGACATAAACAGGGCCGCAGCCATCCGCAACGTAGTCATTTGATGAGAAGAAAGTGCCGCAGTCATCGATTCTGGTCTTGTCGTACTCAAGCTGAACAAAGGCTTCGACGCCAACATTGTCCGTCAACCCTAATGAACCATAGAGCATGTTGACAGGCAACAACGCGTCTTTAATTTCTGATCCTGGCGCTCTAAACGCTGGAAGGTCAACCGGGTTGATAACGTTGATACCATTAATGATAAACGTAGATTCACCCCAACTGACCACCTGCTTGCCAAGTTTGACACTTAAAGGCATGTCACCAAGATAAAAATCACCAAAGATATAAGCATCCATTAGCTCAATGCCAGACGCATTGTCTTTACCATCTTTACTCAGTTGGCGAGGCGGGTTGATACCGTCAGATGCAAAGTTTTCATCCTCTAGCACAAAGTCATAATAGTAACGAGCACGAGCGAAAGCGCCAAAAGTGTCACCTTGAATCAAGAAGTCTGTGCTGCCCTTGATACTTTCCGAGTACGTGTCACCTTTTGCGAAATTCAGGTTGCCATCATCACTATTGATTGATGCTCCCAAGCCGCCGTATTTGCCTTGGCCTGCATTAATGTCATTACCCCAATAGCCATTACCCGCACCAATATTATTGTTGGCTGGATCTTCCATTCTCCAACCAGCACCAGCGGTAAGCGTGGTATCAATGCTTGCTTCGTAATCGCCTACATAGAACTGAAAAGCACTAGCGGGTGTAGATACGGAGGCCGCAACGGCAAGTGCCAAAGGCAACTTACGAAACTGTCGCGACAACTGTTTTTTATTTGTCATCGAACGCTACTCCATTTATTCAATCGCTGGAAATCGCGATGTTTCACTAATGTGCTCGAGCAAGAGCACAAAAGAGATCAAGGGAAACCGATATTATTATCGAACTACCTGACCGCCGCCCATGTACTGATGGCGGTTTAGGTCGATTAAGAAAAGCATAGACACTAATTTTATTTTCGACCAATTTAAAACTGGATTTTTTTCAAACAGTTAGTTGAAAGAAAGAGCAGAGAACGGCGAAGCCAGAGGGTTTACGCAGGATAGTCAAATGCCCTTTGGTTGCTGCATCGGCTTTAGCAAGGCAAATGCAAGAAATACTATGCCTGCACTAGCCGCAAATAAGCCTTCATAGCCAAGCTGATTTACTAGGCTCGCCATAAGCAAGGCGCCTAGAGAACCACCAAGCCCAAAACCAAGACTACTGTACATGGCCTGTGCCCTTCCTTGGTTTGCTATCGAGAAGTGGTGATGAACATAATGAATTGAAGCCGCATGCATTGCCCCAAAGGAAAATGCATGGAGTATTTGCGCAACAACAAGCATCCATATCACATCACTAAAATACGCAATCATTAGCCAACGCACCCCACTAAAGAAGAGTGCGATCGCCATGATTAGCTTAACGGAATGCCTTCTGTGCCAATAATGCATCACTGAAAACAACACGATCTCAGCAATCACGCCGAGCGCCCACAAAGCTCCAATTTGTAGCTTTTCATATCCGAGCGCTTCTAAGTGCAAACTGTAGTAAGAATAATAAGCCCCGTGCGAAAGTTGTAGTAAGAAACTTACACCAAAGAACAAGTAAGCACCGCCTAGCTTGAGCTCATCGAGTAAGCGCACTGAAGGCTCGCCCTCCTTCAAGATGCATTTGCTGGGCTCGTCAAAGTGGAACAGGCTCGCCAAAAATATCGCAAAAATAACCACAAATAAGCTTGGAGCAAACGCGGATATGCCGGATTCCTGCAACAACCAACCCAAGCTGATAACCGCTACGACAAAGCCAATAGACCCCCACAATCGGATTAAACTATAACGATTTGTCTCTCCTTTAAGACTGTGCAAAGTAATCACTTCAAATTGAGGCAACACCGCATTCCAAAAAAAGCTAAACAGAATAATCATAGAGGCATATTGCCAGAAGCCTTCCGCCATAAAAAAACCGACATACGATAGCAGCGTTGCAAGCGCCCCAAAACGCACTAGAACTAGCCGTTTCTGAGTTTTATCAGCAATTGCTCCCCAGATATTGGGAGCCAACACCTTCGTGGCCATTAACAAACCCGTTAACTGTCCAATCTCCGCTGCCGAAAAGCCTTCCGAATCAAGAAACAAGCTCAAATACGGCGCGGTCACTCCAAGTAAAGCGAAGTAAAAAAAGTAAAATGTTGAAAGTTTGACCTGCAGCATTGCTATGTTCTTGTTTTACCTTGAAAAGAGAGCGTAAGTTGATTAGCTTAGCACTGCCCCGAAGAGGGCTGTTAGATAACAATCAATAATGCTAATTTTTTAACCCGCAAACATCTTTCGTTTGCACCCGGAGAGTCCCCCTTATGAAACTCATCACAGCGATCATAAAGCCATTCAAGTTAGAAGATGTGCGCACAGCACTCACTGATATCGGTTTGGCCGGCATGACAATTACTGAAGTAAAGGGCTTTGGCCGCCAGAAAGGCCATACTGAACTATATCGTGGCGCAGAATATGTCATCGACTTCGTACCAAAATTAAAATTAGAGCTCGTTGTTAGTGACGATGTTGTTGATCAAGCCGTCGAAGCAATATGCAACTCTGCCAATAGCGGTAAAATCGGCGATGGCAAAATTTTTGTTAGCGATATGGAACAGGCTATTCGAATTCGTACCGGCGAGACCGGCAACGACGCCGTATAAAGCTCAAGCAATATTATAAGAAACGAACACAACACGCTCAGGAATTATCATGTTAAAACTTCTTACTCTGGTGACGTTGCTCATGCCAGGTTTCGCCTACGCGGAAGGTGGCATTTCAGGTGCAGACACGGCCTGGATTCTGACCGCAACAGCTCTTGTATTATTTATGACCATCCCTGGTCTTTCTCTTTTCTACGCAGGCCTTGTACGTAACAAAAACGTACTATCTGTGTTGATGCAGTGCTTTGCGCTAACCTGTTTAATGTCAGTGCTTTGGTATGTTATTGGATACTCTTTGGCGTTCAGCGAAGGCAGCCCTTTCGTTGGAGGCATTGATAATCTATTCATGGCGCAGGTCACTAAAGACTCTCTAGCCGGCACCATCCCGGAGGGCTTGTTCGCTGCATTTCAGATGACCTTCGCCGTCATCACCCCGGCATTGATCGTTGGCGCATTCGCCGAGCGGATGAAGTTTTCCTCAATGCTTTTATTCAGCAGCATTTGGTTGCTCGCTGTTTACGCACCAGTATGTCACTGGGTGTGGGGTGGCGGATGGCTTAGCGAGCTCGGCGTACTCGACTTCGCTGGCGGTATTGTTGTACACATCACAGCAGGCGTTGCAGCGCTCGTTGCAGCATTGGTGATCGGGAATCGTAAAAACTGGCCCCAAACCGCGATGCCTCCACATAATATGACAATGACCGTCACTGGAGCTGGCATGCTTTGGGTCGGCTGGTTCGGTTTCAACGCAGGTAGCGCGCTCGCAGCAGACGAAAATGCAGCGATGGCATTAATCGCCACCCACCTTTCTGCAGCGATGGGCTCTCTTGCTTGGATGGCTTGTGAATGGAGAAAGTTTGGCAAACCGTCAGTGCTCGGCATCGTAACAGGAATGGTAGCGGGTCTAGGGACAATTACTCCAGCATCCGGCTCAGTTAGCCCAGCTGCGGCGATCGTAATTGGCTTAAGCGCAGGTGTTGTTTGCTTTTACGCAACCATGTTCATCAAACAAAAACTTAAGATTGATGACTCGTTAGATGTTTTTCCTGTGCACGGTGTTGGCGGAATTCTAGGCTCGTTTTTAGTTGGTATTTTCGCAGCAACAGAGTTAGGCGCATTCAGTGGGTACGGCTTTGGTGGCGACAATAACACAATCGGTGAGCAGTTGACCGCTCAACTGATTGGCATAGGTAGCACCATTGCCTACACGGCAATTGTCACTTGGATAATTTTAAAACTGGTTGATGTCATCACAGGTTTGCGCGCTGATGAAGAGGACGAATACATCGGTCTCGACATCGCAATGCACGAAGAGAAAGGCTACGACCTGTAAAAAAATGAACGTAGCAAAAAGGCTGCTCAACTGAGCAGCCTTTTTTTATTGGCCTGAGTCCGTAAATGACGTCTTAACTACGCGAAAAACGACTAGGCCTTGCGCAAACTGGCACCATGCACTCGGTTAATCATCACTCCAAACGCAGCAGCCGTAAAAAACATAATGACGCCATAAATCGCTGCTGGTGCTGCCATAACGCCATTGTTAAGTAATGTTGGTGAAAGCGCGATCGCTATCGCGAGAGCCCCATTGTGTACCCCAATCTCCATCCCAATCGCGATACTTTGCCGCAATTCAAGCTTCAACATCCGGGGCACACCATAACCCACAGCTAAGCTAATAAGGTTGAACGCTAACGCAGCTGCACCGACCAAAGCAAAGTACTCAATGAATTGCTCCCAGCTTTCAGTGAGCGCAATGATAATTACAAGAAATAAAAACAAAGCAGATAAGATTTTAACCGGCGTCTCCATCGCATCCGCAAAGCTTTTTTTAGCACGCCGAATAGCCATACCCATCCCAATCGGGATCAGGACAATTGCGAATACTTGCAGTACCTTTTCAAACTGCAGACCAACGCTTCCCTCAGCCCCCATAAAGTAATACAAACTCAAATTGACAATAATGGGCAGAGTAACAATACACAATACCGAATTTATTGCTGTAAGAGTGACGTTTAGTGCCACATCACCGTGTGCTAGATGGCTGAACAAGTTCGCGCTCGTACCTCCGGGAGAGGCCGCAAGCAGCATCAGTCCGACGGCGAGCTCTGGCGTTAACCCAAAGGCTATCACCAAGCCAAAACATGCTGCCGGCAAGATAAAAGCCTGACAAAACAAGCCAACCAAAACAGGCTTAGGCATCTTAAATATACGCGTAAAATCTTGAACAGAAAGAGATAGGCCGAGCCCAAGCATGATAATGCCTAGACTAGCCGGCAGAAAAACAGTTAAAACCGGTGAAGAATCCATATTCGTCTCGCATATTGTTATTTTAGAATGCTCTCTAAATGAGAGCCTTTTATGTAGAACGATGTCAAACGGGTTTTAGTTTTCGCAGCTTCTTTTTCCACAAGGGCGCAACATAAAAGTGGATCTTGGAATAAAACTCGTTTTGGCAAGAGGCGCTTCATCGAAACAAATTAAGGAAGCGCTCTTAGATCAACTCAAAAAGCGGGAAATTGGCAAAAAAAAAAACCGGCACCCTGTTCTTCAGAGGCCGGCTCTTATACAAAACGTGAAGTCTAATTAAAGCGCTGCTTCCAATTCTGGAACCGCTTCGAATAGATCTGCCACAAGGCCATAGTCAGCCACTTGGAAAATCGGTGCTTCTTCGTCTTTGTTGATCGCAACAATCACCTTAGAACCTGACATGCCTGCCAAGTGCTGGATCGCACCGGAGATGCCGACAGCAATGTACAGGTTAGGAGCAACGATCTTACCTGTTTGACCAACCTGCATATCGTTTGGTACGAAGCCTGCATCAACAGCTGCACGAGATGCGCCCATTGCTGCGCCAAGCTTGTCAGCGACTTTCTCAAGCATCTGGAAGTTATCGCCGTTCTGCATGCCTCGACCACCAGAGATAACAATCTCTGCAGCAGTTAGCTCAGGACGATCTGACTCAGCCATTTCTTCACCAACGAATGTTGAAACACCTGCATCTTGGACGTTATCGACTGCTTCTACTGCAGCGGCTCCGCCCTCAGCAGCAACTGGGTCAAACGCCGTGCCACGAACCGTGATTACTTTGATCGCATCACTAGATTGGACTGTCGCGATTGCATTACCCGCGTAGATAGGACGAACAAACGTGTCAGCAGACTCAACTTTGATGATGTCTGAGATCTGAGCAACATCCAAAAGTGCAGCAACGCGTGGAAGGAAGTCCTTACCAGTTGTGCCAGCAGATGTAAGGATGTGCGAATAACCTTTACCTAGGTCAGCAACCAAAAGTGAAAGATTTTCAGCAAGCTGGTGTCCGTATGCTGCGTTATCGGCAACAAGTATTTTAGAAACGCCTGCTGCTTTTGCTGCGGCTTCAGCCACAGCACCACAACCCTCTCCAGCAACCAGAACATCGATGTCACCACCGATAGCAGCTGCAGCCGCAAGTACATTAAGAGTGACCGGCTTTAAACTACCGTTGTCATGATCTGCAATAACTAAAATGCTCATTTAGATCACCTTCGCTTCGTTTTTCAGTTTATCAACAAGCTCAGCAACGTCTGCGACCTTGATACCCGCTGAACGCTTAGGCGGCTCTTCTACTTTCAAAGTAGTAAGGCTTGCGTTCAATTCCACACCGAAATCTGCAGGAGATTTGGTATCTAGAGGCTTTTTCTTTGCCTTCATAATATTCGGAAGCGATGCATAGCGCGGCTCGTTCAATCGCAAGTCTGTTGTCACAACAGCGGGAAGGTTCAAACCGACCGTCATCAGACCGCCGTCAACCTCGCGAGTCACGTTTACCTTGTCGCCTTCAACAACTACCTCAGAGGCAAAAGTGCCCTGACCCATACCAGCAAGTGCAGCAAGCATTTGACCCGTTTGGTTGTTGTCTGAATCGATAGACTGCTTACCAAGAATAACCAATTGCGGTTGTTCTTCGTCTACAATCGCCTTCAAAATTTTAGCAGCTTGGAGAGATTGAACCTGTTCTTCAGTTTCGACCAGAATACCGCGATCCGCACCCAATGCGAGCGCAGTCCGGAGTTGCTCTTGAGCAACTTTAGGGCCGATAGAAACAACAACGATCTCCGTTGCGATCCCTTTTTCTTTTAAACGAACAGCTTCTTCAACTGCGATTTCACAAAATGGGTTCATTGCCATTTTGATATTAGTAAGATCGACATCTGTATTGTCGGCCTTAACCCGTACTTTGACGTTGTAGTCAATAACTCGTTTGACAGCGACAAGAACCTTCATAGATTCCTCATTCTTAACAATTGATGAATTGACGGCATAAACAGTGAAAAACCACTTATGCTAGAGACGGGTGAAAACGACCAATACTCCAGTGATTTCAATCACTTAAGCGGCCAAGCCCGTGACACCCCGACTTCGCGGAGCGCATTATACTGCCGATAAACTAAATTAGGGTCAATACTTGCTTAAAAATTAGGCGGTATGACCATCATTAACATCAAAAATAGTTTGTTTACTAACTGTACATCTTTCTACGATTTTCTATGCTCTCTGGATGTTTTTCCCATATTTTTTTGCAGCCGATCAAGTTTTGTGTAAAATTCAAACACTTGTTTGAATTTTAGCGTACTCATTAATGCGCTAGCCGTATTTTGCCTGTATAATCGCGCGCAATCTGACCTCAGGCTCTAGAGCAAAGTTATCTAGGGCCTCATAAATATTACTGCTACTCCAACCCGGGGTAGCAAAACATAGTTGAATACACAGGAGACCGAACGTGGAACGAGAATCAATGGAGTTTGACGTACTCATCGTTGGTGGTGGTCCCGCTGGCCTATCTGCCGCTTGCCGCATCCTTCAATTAGCACAAGAAGCTGATAAAGAGCTTTCTGTATGCGTTGTAGAAAAAGGCTCCGAAGTTGGCGCACACATTCTTGCCGGTACTGTTTTTGAGCCAACGGCGCTTAATGAACTGTTTCCCAACTGGAAAGAGCTTGGCGCCCCGCTTAACACGGCGGTAACAGGTGATGATATTTTCATCCTTCGAGATCAGGATAAAGCAACGAAAGTACCAAATGCGTTCGTACCTAAAAACATGCACAACGAAGGCAACTACATCATAAGTCTGGGCAATCTTTGCCGATGGCTTGCAGAGCAAGCGGAAGGGCTAGGCGCTGAAGTTTATCCCGGCTTCGCTGCATCCGAGGTACTTTACAACGAAGATGGTAGCGTTCGCGGAGTTCTCACTGGCGACATGGGTGTTGGTGCAGACGGCACAGAAAAAGATACATACATGCCTGGCATGGAACTACTTGCTAAGTACACACTATTTACAGAAGGCTGCCGCGGCCACCTTGGCAAAACATTGATCAGTAACTTCAGCCTTGATGCCGGGAAAGATCCACAACACTATGGCATCGGTATCAAAGAGCTTTGGGATATTAATCCAGAACTTAGCGAGCCTGGAAAAGTCGTCCACACGACAGGATGGCCGCTAAACGAAAGCGGTTCAACAGGCGGCTCTTTCTTGTACCACCTAGAAAACAACCAAGTATATGTCGGCCTAATCACAGACCTTTCCTATTCAAACCCGAATGTAAGCCCATTTGAGGAATTTCAGCGTCTCAAGCACCACCCTGAGATAGGAAAGTACCTTAAAGATGCCAAGCGCGTTGCTTATGGCGCTCGCGCAATTTCAAAAGGCGGCTACAACGCACTTCCAAAAATGACCTTCCCGGGCGGCTTATTGCTCGGCTGCGACGCAGGAACACTAAACTCTTCTAAAATCAAAGGCTCGCACACCGCAATGAAGTCAGGCATGCTTGGCGCAGAAGCAGTTTTTGAAGCACTAAACAACGGTTCAGAAGGCAAAGAAGAGCTTACAAACTTCACAAAAATGTTTGAAAACAGCTGGCTGTACAAAGAGCTCTATGATGAGCGGAACTTTGGCCCAGCTATGCACAAATTTGGCAATATAATCGGCGGCGCAATCGCATTCTTTGAGCAGAACATCCTGCATCGCAGCTTACCCATCACGTTCCGTGATACAACGCCTGACTATGCGACATTAAAGCCTGCATCAGAGTGCAAGGAAATCAAATACCCCAAGCCAGACGGCACGCTCACTTTTGATCGCCTTTCTTCGGTATTCCTATCGAATACAAACCACGAGGAAGATCAAAAGTGCCATTTGGTTTTGTCTAATCAAGACATTCCGATTCAACAGACCCTACCAAAATATAACGAACCGGCTCAACGCTACTGCCCAGCCGGCGTATATGAAGTTGTGGAAAGTGAAGAAGATGGCAGCAAGCGATTTCAAATAAATGCCCAAAACTGTGTTCACTGTAAAACGTGTGATATCAAAGATCCCGCACAGAACATTACATGGGTAACGCCAGAAGGTGGCGGCGGTCCAAACTACCCTAACATGTAAAACAACGTAGTCGACGCTGTTCATTAAAGCCCGCTCAATTGAGCGGGCTTTTTTATTGCTCTCCATAAATGGTCAAAGCTCCCCCCTATAAACAAAGCTTACTTTGCATTAAAGGCCAACTTACACACTTATACTGCCAACAATTTTAAAGCATGACTGCATTCCAAATTTCTCAAGCGCCACACTGTTAGCATCCTCCGCAGCCGAATAAACAATAGCGGCCAACCAATAAACGACTTTTTTATCAATTTTAATCCGGACAAGATCTATGAAAACGCGCCTGATTTCGGCCTTGCTACTATGCATGGCATTTGCGAGCTCTAGTTTCGCTGAATCGTATATTTACCTAACAAATAGCACGACTAAACCTCTTACTCTCAACACCATTCAAACCGGCCATGACAATATCAGTCACGGCGACGAATGGGAGCAACTTGCCCAATCAGTGCCACCAATGGGTACGGTGAAGTTTTTGCGCTTCAACCGCGACCAAGGCATAAAGTGGGGTAAGAAATACTGGTTTACTACGACAGTACAAGGTCAGACTTCTTCCGTTACTCTTCAGCAAAAGCTTAAGGGCACATGGAATTTCAGCAACATCTACCACACTGCGAACGGCGATAGCTGGAAAGATGATCGCAACATCTACGAGCAAAACATCAATTTTGACGGCCAAAACGCCAAACTTGCATACAAGGCAAGCTACGCTCGTGCATCTGGCGATGACTTCCTCTACATCATTCAGCCTAACCTAGAAGCGCAAGTGCGCGACGAGCTTAGCGCCAACAGCTTCAATGTATTAACCTACAATATCTGGGGTTTGCTACCGGGAATTACCGCTGAAAACACCTACGATCGTTTTCACTCTATCGCGCACATGGTAACCCCCGGTTACGACGCAATCGTATTTCAAGAAGCGCACGACTTAGCTTCGTCTAACTACTTCCGCGACCATATCTCTAGCGAATACCCTTACCTTACTGAAATCCCGTTTGAGCTAGGCCGTATTCTTAATGGCGGCGTATTTATCGCTTCAAAATGGCCAATCGAAGTGGAAGACAACATCGTGTTCCAGTCTTGCGTTGGTGAGGACTGCCTAGCATCTAAAGGTGCGGTTTATGCTCGAATCAACAAACTAGGAAAAACCTACAACTTATTCGGTACGCACGTTCGAGCCTATACTACACCCGAAGACATCGCCAACCGCTTCGAGCACTTAGCAGAACTAAAAGCTTTTAAAGACAGCAAGCATATCCCGCATGACGAGCCGGTCATTTATGCGGGCGATTTCAACGTCGATAAGGTGAACTTCCCCCAAGAACGCAACGACCTCATGACAGCTCTTAATGCAACAGAACCAATGGCACTAGGCGATTACCCGTACTCTTACGCGGGACCTGTGAACGTTTATGCTGATGATAGCTACAATGAGTACCTAGACTATGTTCTTTACTCCAATGAGCACGTAGTGCCAATAACGTCGAGCAACACATTGCTATTGCCACGCAGCACTGCTTCAGAACATTGGGGCCGATGGGATCTATCTGATCACTACCCAGTAAAAGGTGAGTTCGTCTTTCCCTAAAAAATCAGTGTTAAATTGAAAAGGCGAACCTTAGGGTTCGCTTTTTTTGTGACCTGCTTTTTGTTCTATTGCTTGTTAATGAATAAAAAACAGACAAACAAAGTACATTAACCTTCTCTAAGAATAATTAGCAGATCGTTTAACGACTAAGCTCACCAGCCGGCACCAGAACTATGTCTCTTGTATGCAACATTGAAGATCGAGCAGGCTTTGTAAAACCTAAGCCGAAAGCTATATCGCTGAACATCAAGCAAATAAAACCGCTAATCAAGCTTTTGACTCGGCAGGGTGTTGAGCTGCCTGACCTCCTGCACAACACCGATTTAAACCCCGGAGACTTGATACGCAGAGACATCGAACTGAATGCTTATCAGCACCAACAACTTTTGGTCAATGCCTTTAAACATGCACCAGATACAAGCTTTGGAGCCAAACTTGGAGAGCAAGACTTCATAAACCATGACAGTTTGCTTGCTAGTAGAGTGATGAGCTGCGACAACGTCCTTGAGGGCATGCTGCTTCTCAGTGAGTACTACAAACTCTGGACAAATCAGTTCGATCTTTGCTTTGAGATAACGGATCAATGGGGTGAATTCAGCATCGTTCCGCATATTGAATTTGGCCCAACACTTCCATTCTATATTGAATACCTATATGCCATATTGTATTCATTCGGATGCTTCTGTCTGGGTGAAAAGAACATCCCGCTGATTTTTGAGTTCAGCTACGCTCAACCCGAGAGGGGTTATCATTATGGCGATTTTTTTTCTGACACCGTCCGGTTCAAACAACCCAAAAATAGAGTTTTGCTCCCGAAGAGTTTGCTGACAAGAAAGCTCATTTTCTCAAATCCAGAACTTGCCAGACATAACGACAAAAAGGCGCAAGATCATATCCATAACCTAACCGCTAACGACATTGTATCTCGAACCAGAGCGCTAATCAGAAAGAACGCGTTTAGCACGGTATGCCTGGATGCAACGGCCACACAGCTTTGTATGTCATCCAGAAGCCTAAGACGTCACTTACAGCAAAATGGCCATAGCTTCCAATCACTTGTAGACGAGCAACGTCGAGCGACTGCGAAGGATTTACTTAACGCCAATAAAAGAACAATACAGGAAATAGCGATCACCCTTGGCTATAACGATGCAAGCTCTTTCAGCCGCGCCTTCAAGCGCTGGGAAGGCGTATCACCTAAGGAATATCAGCAAAAGAACGCATCAAATTGACCTGAGAGGCCAAGAGTTTGTCCTCTTCAGGCATGGTCAACGAGTTCTTCTCCAAGAATAATCATCCAGCTTATGGAACCCCCAGCAGTACATCGGCCTAAACCGAAGCAGGACGCACAATAACAACAAAATCCACCCACCCAAGGGCCTGAAAAATGTCTCAAAAAAACAAGAAAACAGGGTTTATAACCCGACTCTTACTCGGCTCTGCACTCGCATTTGGCACAGCACAAGCGATGGCAGACAACTGCTACATCATGGTACATGGCCATGGTACAAACGGCACAATCAAGTCTGGCACCAATCAGCCAGCACTTGATTACTGGAGTAGCTACAACTTCAGCGAATATGCTGGCAACAGTGCAATCACTGAATTAATCTCAGGTTCAAGCGACAACTATGCGGTCGTTGGCTACAACTCGACAGATGAGGCTGGCTACCCTTGGTGGCGCGATGAGACAGCAGGCGAAATCGCCCGCCAAATCATTTCTATTCGTCAGGGCTACGGTGACGGCTACATTCATCCTGAAGCGAACACACAGTGCGCTGCAAATGACACGTTTTGGGTTGTAAGTCATAGCCAAGGCGCAACAGAGATGATGTACATCGCTGGAAACGCACTACCTGGATCACCAAACTACAACACTGCCTACACCGCAAGCTCGGGTGTAAGCGTGGACTTCAATGCTGCTATCTCTGGTATTGCAGGCATCTTTACGCTGGGCGGCGCAATCACAGGCACCGAGGGTGCCGACCGCGTTTGCAATGGTAACTGGCTAGACAGCTTGATCAACGCGGCATTCCTAGGTCAAGACTGCAACCAAAGCGTCGCTTGGCTGCAAACGTTTGACTCATACGCAGTAAAAAACTACATCGGCTCAAACCTAGCGGCTCCTGTTTACGTTATGGGTGGCTATAAAGGCTTTCCTGGTTTCGAAGGAGCAAGCTCAGCACTTATTGAAGGCGAAGACGATGGCTACATTAACCTAGCATCTCAAATGAGCTGTGCCGGTTCGGGCAAACGCCATCTCGAAAGTGATTTGAACGACTACAATTACTTCTTAGGAATTCAATACGGCAGCCCTATCTTCCGCTGCAATGATTCGAACAAAGGCACACCTCGCACCTACAATATGGCGAGCGTTTACACAGACCACGATGCAGAGCGTAACGCTGGGATCAAATACCCTAGCTACACCAACATTGAAGACGGCATAACATGTGGCAATGGGCGCAGCATGGCTGGCAGAATAAACTCTTGTTTATAAGCTTTTCCTACAGAAAGCAGAGTTAGATTAAGAACGAGGAGATACCGTCTCCTCGTTCTTACAACAACACACCAAGCCACTACCACTATCCATTCATAGCAGCCTTATAATAGACCTTATGAAAAGAAACCTTGTTCTTCTAGTCGTCCCTCCTGTCGTTGCCTTGGCCTTGCTCGCGTTTTTTCATGAGTCGGAGGTGGCAGCAATACCAGATCAGGCGACTTCTTTTGAAACAGTAGAAAACACCCAAGAAAACTCAAAGGCAAGCCAAAAGCCGCTTCTCAAAAGACCAACAGCAGCCCTAGCAATGCCAAAGACAGCTTCGACTCAAGAAGAGGAGCAACCACACTCAAGCCCGCTGTCACCCATTGAACAAATCCGCGCAATCAAGAACAAGACAGCGCTCCATGAAGCCGTTTTGAAAGATCACGAGACGTTCACTCGTTATCCAAGTGACAATGTTCGTTTTGATCGCTTAGAACGCGATCCAGTCTCAATGGTCTATGAAACGCACGAGCGAACGACTGAAAGCAATGATGGGACAGCATCAATAACCGCATGGTCCGATAAGAAGTATCTACTTCAAGGCGAGTCAGTTCAGCTCTCTGCTCGTGTAGACGATGGCGCAAACCGCGGCATACAAAATAAAATGATGAGCGCGCTATACCTCAACGAGTCGCTATCACTTGGAACGTTCGAGCTAGTAGACAATGACAACGATGGAACCTATTCGCTAACACTTGCCTCCGAACAAACGCAGAACTGGCAACCAGGCATCTACAAAGCCCTGATAGCGAGCGATCATAAGGCGCTTTCTGAAGCGGTTAGCTTTGTCATCTCCCCACCGATCATTGAGTTAACAGGCGAATATCGCGAGCACATCACAACAAAGGGCGATCTACTATTTGAAATAGAAGTCAACGTCGCCGAGCCTGCCAGATTCTACGTCCGAGCCTCACTCTACACGAGCAGTAACAGCCCCGTTGGCAGCGCACAATTTTCCGATAGTTTAAGCACGGGCGAGCACTGGATTCCGCTCACCTATTTTGGTCTGATGATTCGAGACAGCGACGAGCCCGGCCCCTATCTGATACAAACCGTAGAGCTGGCGAAAGCTGGGGTACCCATGCTAAGAATGCCACCTGCCAAAGCTGGCATGTATACACAAAGCTACCCGCTCGAAGAGTTCAGCAACCAAACATACCAAGAACAACAAGCGCTAAAATAACGATCAACGACCAAAGGCTCTCAGACAAGGTCAAAACTGTAAGCAGTGGCACTTTTGCGCTAAGCTATCGACTTATTCCTCTCATTGTTTGGCGTTTAACTTTTCATGTTTGATATCTCTGTGTTCGACCACCTCTCTGACTTGAATATTCTTGTTGTTGGCGATGTGATGCTCGATCGGTATTGGCAAGGCGATTCTCAGCGAATTTCTCCTGAAGCACCGGTTCCTGTTGTCAAAATAAACGATCTGGAAGACCGCATTGGCGGCGCTGCAAATGTTGCCAGAAACATCGCTCACCTGGATGGAAAGGTGTCTCTTATGGGCTTGATTGGCAACGATGAAAATGCCGATCGCCTTGAAAGCATGCTTGCTAAAGACAAAGTCTCATCACAACTAATTCGACAAAGCGAACAGCCAACAATCACAAAACTGCGCGTGATTAGTCGTCACCAACAGGTGGTGCGCCTCGACTTTGAAGATCCTTTTGAAGAAAAACATGCCTTAACGCTCATGGAGCGCTTCAAGGCAGAGTTAGATCAGTACGACTTTGTCATATTCTCTGATTACAACAAAGGCTCACTGCGTTTCGTGACAGAAATGATTAGTGAAGCAAGAGCTCGAGGAAAAACGATCTTAGTCGATCCAAAATCCAGCGATCTAAGCGTTTACCGAGGCGCTCACGTTATTACACCAAACCTGAAAGAGTTTATTGCCGCAGGGGGTGAAACCGGATCAGAGGAAGCGATTCATGCCTCAGCGAAACAGCTGATGACGAATGCAGGCATCGACGCGATCCTGTTAACACGTAGTGAACAGGGTATGTCGGTACTCACCCCAGATAGCAAACATGATATGCCAACGCGAGTGCGCGAGGTCGCCGATGTTACGGGCGCCGGAGACACAGTGATCGGTACCCTAGCACTCATGATGGCCGCTGGGACACCGCTCGATGACGCTGCACAAATTGCAAACTTGGCTGCTGGCGTCGTCGTTGCAAAACTTGGCGCAGCAACGGTCACGCCAGAAGAGCTATACCAAATTGCAAATCGCGTGTTCTTCGACTCACGCGGAACGCGAGAGGCCGATTCCACAGAGGAAGCCCTTCGCCACATTGAGTTAGCCAAACTCGCAGGCGAAAAAATTGTATTCACGAACGGCTGCTTTGATATTTTGCATGCTGGCCATGTTCGTTACCTTGAGAAAGCTCGCGCGCTTGGCGACCGCTTAGTGTTAGGCCTTAATTCTGATGAATCGGTT
>NZ_LWFU01000899.1:0-1675 GCF_001635135.1 Oleiphilus sp. HI0080 | reverse complement strand
TCAGCGACGTTGTGAGCAACTTAGCCAAGGAAATCGCCGTTCGCATTAATTCAAGCGCCGCAGTTAACCCCGTCAGCTTAACTGCGACCGTGCTTCTGTCGACTCATCGCCAAGCCATGGATGCCAATGAGCTGGCGCATCTGAACACGTTTTTCGCCGGCTTGCTCCGCAAACTCCCCTATTCAGATCATGTCTCTTTTCCTGAAGGTGATGGCGAGGAGTGGATTCAATATACCGAAGAAATGGGCTTATTGAGCCGTCAGAAAAATGAGCTAGGCGACATCATTACCCTGAGCGATCGAAATGCCGTTTTATTGACCTACAACCGCAATAACACACTCCATCTGTTTGCTGTGCCGGCGTTAATTGCCTGCATTATTCGCAGCAACCCAAGCATGAGCAAGGTCGAGATCCATCGTATTTTTCGTTCGGTTTATTCCTACATTAGAGCCGAATTGTTCCTACAGTGGAATAGCTCTGAAATCGACGAGATTTTTGAAGAATGGCTCAATGTTATGGCCGAAAGCCAACTTCTCAAGATTGAAGACAACCATGTGCGCCGCCCTATAATTGGCTCATCAGACTACATAAAGCTTTCAACTCTGGCGAGCTTCATTATGCCAACGCTTGAACGCTATTACATCGTGATCGCGATTCTCACGCGCAAAGAAAGCGGGTCGATGACGGCTCAAGAGCTTGAGCAACTAAGTACTCTGATGGCAGAGCGTATGTCGATATTGTTTGGGCTAAATGCGCCAGAGTTTTTCGATAAAACCTTGTTCCGAAACTTTATCGCCGTACTCAAAGACAAGCAAATACTTCAAGAAGACGACGAAGAGAAGCTGAAATACAGCGAGCTTGTTCTCAAAGCCGCGGAAGACTCAATGCTGGTTCTCAATGCTGAGCTCAGACAGGCGATCTTGCAAGTCACTTCCGGCCACTAACAAGCACTTGGCTGAAGCTCAGCTATTTGCGGAAAGATCCTCTAATCGCCGGATCGTATAGATATCGTATCGAGAGCTCTTACCCTCAAGAATAAGTGAGGGCTTGGGGCCCTGTATCGCCTCCCCCTTACGAGGGCGCTTCACCACTACCCGGTAGCGCGCCTTCTTTAAGGCTTCCTCGAGTAGCAAATAATCATCCTCATTCTGTCCGACGATATCATGAAACGCGCGCATCTCTTTTTTAACAGCAGCCGACTTGCCCTGCTCGGGGTACATGGGGTCTAAATAGATAACATCAGCGACTAATTCAGAAGACTCTCTGAGATAATCTAGCGCATCACCAAAACGCAAGTTCATGCGATGCGCCGTATGAGCAATTGAAAGATCATGCGCAGCTTTCGCCTGCTCTATCGCAAAACCCAAAAGCGCCTCTACGGCCGGCACTCGCTCAAACAAGTCAACCTTACAGCCGAGCGTAGCAAGAACAAATGCGTCACGACCTAACCCCGCGGTGACATCCAAAACATGAGGATAGACTCCCTTATTCAAACCCACAGCTTTGGCAATCAACTGCCCCTTGCCACCACCATGACGCATGCGATGCAGGTTTTTACCTTCAACAAACGAGGCGTTAATTGGCCCGGGCGCGGCCTTACCTGTTTGATGTAAAGTAAGCGCATTATCGCCGAAAACGAGAAAGTAATCGGCGACAAACGGATCAATATCCTGGG
>NZ_LWFU01000898.1:0-789 GCF_001635135.1 Oleiphilus sp. HI0080 | reverse complement strand
CTTGGGCTGGTTTCTTAGTTGCATGCGTTGAGATAGACGGGCTTACCTGAATGGAGCGGGTGTAGTAGTCGGTATCTACGCCTCGATTAATCTGCACCACATTCTTCGCCCATGGATAGGTTTCGCGTATATGGTGCTCTATGAATTCTGAGACTGCGATACACGCTCGTCCTCTTAACATCGCCGAGTTGTACAAGCGCTTGAGCGCATTCTTGTGTCCATAACAACCGTGGAAGGTGCTGATAAATGGGACGCCCGTCGAACGTGAAGCAAGGTAGACGCTCCATGCCGGCGCTCGTGAGCGCACGTGCAGTAAATCGATGTTTTGCTCGTTGATCAGTCTTTCTAGATGTCTCGCGTTACGCATGATCTGAATAGGGTTTTTACGATCGAGCGGAAGTTGGTAATGGGCGACGTTCCACTCGGTTAGCCGCTGCGCAAGTTTGCCTCCAGAAGAGGCGACGCTCGATCGATGACCTTGTTGGCTAAGAAACTCGGCAAGCTCTAATGTGCCTTGCTCAACACCACCACTTTCCAGGGCGGGGAGCACTTGCAGGATGTGATTAAACATCTTGCCCCTCGTGTTTTGATCGCCAGGTTTCATATCGCATCAAGAGCCACTCAGTTGCTCTTTCAGCTTCATGCAGTCCGGTCTGCTGGCGGTTGTTTATGTCTGATTCAGGCGAGAGGTCTGCGAGCCTCATTACATGGTTTTCCCGATATAGTCGCTCAAGTTCATTGCGAAGACGATTCTTTCTAAATAATTTATGACGCGTGGCGAGCTCTATG
>NZ_LWFU01000897.1:0-634 GCF_001635135.1 Oleiphilus sp. HI0080 | reverse complement strand
GTGGAATTCAGTGTCGCGCGACTGACTATACCCATCGACCAAATCCCATTCAGCCTCTGTCCACTCAAACGTCTCTTTGTGTGTTACTTCTTTCGCTAAGTCCATTCCCTTCAAACCTGGAAAGGCTTTGGCTTTTTCAAGTGCCTGCTCTTCTGAAATATTGTCGCCGGATAAAATGCACCCGTTCTGCGCTCCCTTTTCTCGAAGAATTCGCGTCAAACGCCGAGTATCAATATCAGCAATTGCAACAATGTTATTCTCTTTCAAATAGGCATCGAGAGGCTTTTCTGAGCGCCACGAACTGGCAACTAAGGGCAGATCTCTGATCACTAAACCAGCAGACCAGATCTGATCACTTTCTACGTCTTCGGAGTTGACGCCAGTATTGCCGATATGGGGATAAGTTAGGGTAACAATTTGTTTAGCATAAGAAGGGTCAGTAAGGATCTCCTGATACCCTGTCATTGCGGTGTTAAAAACAACTTCTCCAGTGGTTTCTCCATCTGCGCCGATAGAAATACCTTTAAAAATGGAGCCGTCTTCAAGAGCTAAAATTGCGGGTTTAGTCAACACCAGTTCCTCGCGCTTGGCTAAGCAGTTTGATTATCGAATCGAAAGAAACCGTCTTTGGCGG
>NZ_LWFU01000896.1:0-905 GCF_001635135.1 Oleiphilus sp. HI0080 | reverse complement strand
GCTCAGGCACTCCGGTTGCTTTCAGACAATATTAAGCAAGCGACGTATCATGGTGCTGATATCGAAGCGCGCCAAAATATGTTGCTTGGGGCCTGCTTAGCGGGGCAAGCTTTCGCCAATGCGCCGGTGGCCGCTGTTCATGCTTTGGCTTATCCCTTGGGTGGGCACTTTCATATTCCACATGGCTTAAGCAATGCGCTTGTTCTGCCGCACGTGATGCGCTTTAACAAGTCGGCCTGTGGTGCGCTTTATGCACAACTAATACCCTATATTGCTCCGGATCTTGTACCTCCTGTCTCTAGTGAGAGCGAATCTGAAGAGAACCAATTGGCGTCGGCCGTTTGCCGCTTAATTGAGTATATTGAAGACTTGGTTAAAGATCTCGGGTTGCCGACCAGTTTGGCAGAGATGGGAATCGAAGAGTCTTATCTTGGAATTTTAGCGGACGATGCGATGCTTCAGACTCGTTTGCTTCAGAATAACCCGAAGGAAGTAACGCGCGATGACGCGCTTGCGATCTATCAGGCGGCCTTCAAAGGGATCGTTTAAGGGTATTGCTTAATTGCTTAAAGGAATAGCGTAATGGCGAAACAGCCAGTTTTTAAAAATACATTCCGACATTTTCAGAATGTTCAGACCCGCTGGATGGATAACGATGTGTATGGCCATGTGAACAATGTGGTGTATTACTCGTATTTTGATAGCGTGGTGAATACCTATCTTATCGACAAAGGTGGACTGGATATTCAGAATGGCGCGCAGATCGGTTTTATCGTTAATTCGAATTGTGTTTATCAGCAAAGTATCGCCTTTCCCGAGTCCTTAGTGGGCGCACTACGTGTAGATCGCATTGGCAATAGCTCGGTGGATTACGGCGTAGCCTTGTTCAAGGAGGGGCAAGAGCA
>NZ_LWFU01000895.1:0-803 GCF_001635135.1 Oleiphilus sp. HI0080 | reverse complement strand
TTTTAACCGACCGTCGTGTCTCGCGGCCATGGGGGATCAATGCTGCGTCTGGTAAATCAGGCGAAAATTACCTCAATGGCGTTCGTATTTCGTCAAAAAGAGCGCTTGAAGTTTTTGCTGGAGACACCATAACCATAGAAACACCTGGCGGTGGAGGTTGGTCGCCTGTTGAATAACTGGTAACATCCGTTTTAACTTTTCTGTGTAAAAAGGTAGTTTTTATGTCCATTATGGATGCAATAAAAGAGCAAATTGAAGAGAACTCCATCTTGTTGTATATGAAGGGGACTCCGCAGCAGCCGCAGTGCGGTTTTTCTGCTCGAACGGTCCAGGCCCTTATGGCTTGTGGTGAGCGATTCGCTTATATCAACATTCTTGATAACCCAGAGATTCGCGAGAATCTGAAAACATATTCGAATTGGCCTACTTTTCCGCAGCTTTACGTAAAGGGTGAGCTTGTCGGTGGTTGCGATATTGTTAGTGAAATGTATGAGTCTGGTGAATTGAAAGAGCTGGTAAGTTCTGCCGCAGAGTAGACTTATCTCTTAATAAAAAAGCCCGCATTTATTGCGGGTTTTTTTATTGTTTACAGATGAGCGAGCTGAGGTGTGCGGTCGCTCTGTTATCCTGTTCTCTTCTAAATTGTTTTCCGTCTTGATCTATTTATCCCAAGCTTCTTTTTGGGCGTTGTTTTGTAAGTGTGATCAGGTTCTTGTTTGTGAATAAAGCACGGTGTTTTGGGAGGTGTTCACGATCTCTCTGTGTCCGTGATCACATAAGCCTGTCTGCCCTTCAGTTAAGGT
>NZ_LWFU01000894.1:0-1067 GCF_001635135.1 Oleiphilus sp. HI0080 | reverse complement strand
GCAGCTACAGAAGGCGCGCTTAACGCGTGCTTTTCGACGAGGCTGTTGTCGTCTGCAGCTAGTAATTCGGCAATGTTCTCTTGCGTCGCAACGAGGCTGGTCGCGATGGCTTTGGTTTCGATCAGCTGCACTCGGCCCTGAGTAGTGATTGCGGCTTGCTGAATCTCTTGCCAATACGACCACGCAAACCAGGGAATAGAAAGTAAGCCCAAGCTTAATAGGGTGATTTGGGCTTTAATACCAAAGCGCGGCATTAGGGCGCTTCCCATCGATAACCAAACCCTGGTTTGTTGAGCACTGAATTAAATTCTGGGTCGATTTCGTTAAACTTCTTACGCAGATTTTTAATGTGGCTATTGATGGTGCCATTGGTCACCATGCGCTGCATCGTACTCTCGCTCAGGGTCTGATAATCAATGCCTTGCGCGCCCGCATCGTGAATGGCAACAAACAATCGAAACTCTGTGAGCGTCAATGGCACTGTCTGCCCCTTCCACGACACAAAAGAGGTTTCATGATGAATGTTCAAAGGGCTTTGATCGCTGGTCGCGGTGTTGTTTTGATTTAGGGCGCCATCAAAGGCTGTGCCTTCTGGAGAACAGGCTGAAAAAAGGCTCTGTCTAGCGGAATGAATACGCAATACAGACTTAACCCGCTCTGCCAATAACGACAGTGAGATGGGTTTTGTTTGATAATCCCATGCTCCGAGTCTTAGGCCGAAGACCTGATCGATTTCATCTGAACGATCAGTTAGAAATACGATGGGTAAGTTAGCCCCTTGATCCAGCAATTTCCGGCAAATTGTGAAGCCGCCATCCGGGTCATCCTCAAGCACAACATCTAACAACACAATATCTGGTTTTACTTCAGATATACCCGCTAATGCGGATGCGACATTGGAGTAACAGTAGGGGGTAAAACCGCNGAGGGATAATGCCTCAGCATAATTTTGCTGTTGATCAATGTCGTCTTCTACTATCGCAATGCTATTCGTCATAAGGGCTATGGTTGCTTCCAATTGTCTTGAATTGTGTGACCCTCACTTTACCTGAGTTCAATCCAATGAT
>NZ_LWFU01000893.1:0-1150 GCF_001635135.1 Oleiphilus sp. HI0080 | reverse complement strand
GGCTTTACTGGAAGCGGTGCAACGCGATTGGTGTATATGCCGGCCTCGGCAGCGGCGTGCTTGTATGGGCATACATGCTGATCACCCCAATCATGAGCGACATTGGCCTTGTTGCTCAGAGCTATATCTCACAAGGCCCTTATGGCTTCGAATGGCTCAGCCCGGAGTTCTTTCTCGGGTTTGAGTTTAGTGATGCCTTTACCCGCAGTGTGCTGGTAAGCCTAGGGATCAACATCGCGGTAACTTGGCTAGTTTCGAGAGTCGATCGCACCACCTTAGCGGATCGTATTCAGGCTTCGACATTCACCCAAATTGAATTACAAAAGCCTGTTGGCGAAAACGACTCCGCGATTAAAATTGGTGATCTGAAAGAGCTGGCAAATCAATTTGCAGGTGCGAGGATCGCGGACCGTATTTTCGAGCCCGAGAGTATCAACCCTGAAGAAACAAGCCCCGAAGAATTAATCGAAACGGTTCGTCGTGCTCTTTCCGGCATCGCCGGTGTCGCGTCTGCCAATGCAATGATTGATGGCCTTCGTAGCGGCAATAAAATCGCAGTTGAAGATGTCGTCAGTATGTTTGGCGAAACCACCAAAGCGCTGCGTTTTAATCAGGAAATCCTGTTCTCATCATTCGAGAATATCTCCTCCGGCATCAGCGTCGTAAACGACGATTTGAATATCGTTGCTTGGAACCGCCGTTACGAA
This sequence comes from Oleiphilus sp. HI0080, assembly GCF_001635135.1. NCBI lineage: Bacteria > Pseudomonadati > Pseudomonadota > Gammaproteobacteria > Oceanospirillales > Oleiphilaceae > Oleiphilus > Oleiphilus sp. HI0080. The sequence continues at coordinate 443 of NZ_LWFU01000893.1, read as the reverse complement.
GAAATGTTCAACTATCCAAAAAATATGCTGAAGATCGGTACTCCCGTATCCGAGCTTGTGCAGTTTAATGCGCACAGAGGCTTGCTCGGTGCGGGTGATATTGAACTGCTTGTCCACAAACGTCTTGAGCACCTTAAGAACGGAAAACCCTATCGCGTTGTGCGCGAGCACCATGACGGACAAGTGATCGAGATCAAAGGTACTCCGCTACCAGACGGCGGCTATGTCACGACGTACGATGACATTAGTGACTTCATTCGAATTCAAAACGAACTTGAGCTAAGCAATCAAAACCTTGAAAAGCGCGTCGAAAGTCGCACCGAAGAAATCAATCGCATCAACCAAGACTTGGTACACGAGATCGAATTAAGAAAGGGCATGGAAACCGCGCTTCTTGAAGCCAAGTCGCAGGCAGAAACAGCCAATGCGACCAAGTCTCGCTT
>NZ_LWFU01000892.1:0-637 GCF_001635135.1 Oleiphilus sp. HI0080 | reverse complement strand
AGTTGGCGAAGTGGAATTCGATGGCACCAGGAGACGTCCTTCGCCCTGGCAAACAATTACTAATCTGGTCCAACACGGCAGGCAAAACACAGGTAGCGCAAAAACAACCTACTGTTAATTATGTTCCTTCGCTGAACAGCTCGTACGCTCCGAGAGACAAACTCAAGCGGCTAAGCTACCGCGTCCGAAATGGTGATTCTTTGTGGCGAATTGCAAATCGCTTTAATGTCTCAGTGAACGAACTAAAACAATGGAACAACCTTGGGAAAAAGAAGTATCTTCAACCTGGTCAGCGCCTAACAGTGTTTGTCGATATCACTAAAGGTTAGGCGAGAAATTTTTAGCGCGCTGCCAGTACATTCAATGCAAGCTTTGCCTGCAAAAAGAATTGCTGAAAACCCGCCTGGTGACTTGCATCTATAGACCGATGACTTACCCCCATATCCGCGTAAAGCAAACCTATTTTCTTCCCCTTAGCGGAAAGGGGAGCAAGGATAAAAGCATTAGAGTCGGTTTTATAGGCTAACGCTTCGATCTCTTTTTGATGCTGCAACACCCCCTCAGCCCCTTTTATTTTGAAACATGAAGGCGCATCATCCTTGAAGAGAGAGTCGAGTAAGCCACCTGCCCCCGAGCC
>NZ_LWFU01000891.1:0-407 GCF_001635135.1 Oleiphilus sp. HI0080 | reverse complement strand
CCCAAGTAAAATCGCAAATACCATGGCTGTTACAACGACAGTCTCACGTGCACTTTCCCAAAGCATCTTGATATTGAATTGCCCATAACAGAGTGCCAACACTAGGGCGCCCACGCCACCTAAAGCCGAACTCTCCGTTGGCGTTGCAATGCCCGCGAAAATAGAGCCAAGCACCAACACAATCAATAACAAAGGAGGCAAGATTGCAAACAAAGCCGTTTTCAGTGCTGCGAAGCCATCTTGCTCAATCGGCGGCATGGGTGGCGCTTTGTCTGGATCGCGCACCGTCACAAAAATGATGTAACCAATATAAAGGCCGATGAGTAAAAGGCCTGGCGCAACGGCCGCCTGAAACAGGTCCCCAACAGGCAAACCAAGAACGTCGCCAAGAATGATCAGAATGATAG
>NZ_LWFU01000890.1:0-978 GCF_001635135.1 Oleiphilus sp. HI0080 | reverse complement strand
TGCACACGCATACGGCAAAACAGCGACATTCATGCCGAAGCCTCTAGTTGGTGACAACGGTTCTGGCATGCACGTTCACATGTCTCTTGCTAAAGATGGCAGCAACCTATTTGCTGGTGACGGCTACGCTGGCCTATCTGATGAGTGCTTGTACTACATCGGCGGTATCATCAAGCACGCTCGTGCAATCAACGCATTCACGAACTCATCAACCAACTCTTACAAGCGTTTGGTACCAGGCTTCGAAGCTCCAGTTATGCTTGCATACTCTGCACGTAACCGTTCAGCGTCTATCCGTATTCCATTCGTTAACTCGCCTAAAGCGCGTCGTATGGAAGCTCGCTTCCCTGACCCATCTGCAAACCCTTACCTAGCGTTTGCTGCATTGATGATGGCAGGCCTTGACGGCATCCAGAACAAGATCCACCCTGGCGACCCAGCGGATAAAGACTTGTACGATCTACCTGCAGAAGAAGCACTTGCTATCCCAACTGTTGCAGAAACATTTGATGTAGCACTTGCAGCTCTAAAGGAAGACAACGAGTTCCTTACTAAAGGCGGCGTGTTCACAAAAGACATGATCGATGCCTATATCGAACTTAAGAACGAAGAAGTTGAGACTTTGAACATGACAACTCACCCAGTTGAGTTCCAAATGTACTACTCAGTATAAGCTTCGCCTTATATGGAAAGCCCGGTGCTCGGATAGAGCACCGGGCTTTTTTGTTTCTAAACTGCGTGCTAGGCTAGAGCTAAATGGACTGAAGGAACCTCCTGATATGACCCTCAAACGCGCTATTTGCAGCACTCCCCTTGTCGCATTAACCCTGTTACTTCTATCTCAGCCAAGCTTAAGTGCAACGAAGGTGTATAAGAAAGTAATGCCTGATGGCAGCATTAGCTATTCAGACGAAGCTCAGGACGACGCGGAAGTCCTAAACGTCGAGCCTGTCCCAACAGTACCAGCATTTAAAGCAC
>NZ_LWFU01000889.1:0-10019 GCF_001635135.1 Oleiphilus sp. HI0080 | reverse complement strand
TCGAAACGCTGCAGATGCTGCAGGCCTGTCGGCTTGATTATAGTGATTTTTTCCGCCGCTTAAGCTACGTCGATGCAGCCCAAGGTTTAGCCGAACTCAGAGATCTGGCAATCGATATAGAGCGCTTCGATCTGTGGGCCGAACAGTATAAAAAACGCATATCTCAGGAAGACGGCTCTGCAGCGCAGCGCCGCACAAGCATGCAGAAGGTTAATCCACAGAGAATTCTACGTAATCACTTGGCACAAGCCGCAATTGAGGCGGCAGAACAAGGTGACTACAGCGTTGTAAAACGCTTACATGAAGGATTATTAAAGCCTTATCAACAAGGGCCAGAGTTTGAAGATTTGTCAGCGTTACCGCCGGAAGGTTCAGAGGCGCTGGAGATTTCCTGCTCCTCTTGAAAAAATAATCTTAGCGAACAGCTGGCGGCTATCAGCCAGCTGTTCGCTTTGCTCTACTCCTGATCCAGAATATCGATCAAATGTAGCTCAAATACCAAAGCCGAGTTAGCCGGAATTGCCGGTGGCATGCCCGCCTCTCCATAAGCAAGATCGGCAGGAACGACCACACGCCACTTTGCGCCCTTTGGCATTTGCATCAAGGCCTCTGTCCAACCCGAAATCACGTCTTTAACGCCGAACTCAGCCGGCTCATTTCGCGTGACCGAACTATCAAAAACCTGCCCATCAATAAACGACCCGTGGTAATGCACAACGACCTTTTGCTCAAGCGCGGGTATCGGGCCATCGGCATCCTCTAACACTTCGATTTGCAAGCCTGAATCAGTCACACGAACGCCATCACGCTTTCCATTCTCGGCTAGGAATTTTTCACATAAGTCTTTATAACCCTGAGCTCTCTGTGCCTCGACTTCTTTACGCTTTTCTTTGACGGCGTCATACGCTTCGTTCAATTCGTTCTCACTGAGCATACTCGGCTCACCGGCAAAACATTGACGCAGTGCTTGAACGCATGCCTCAACATCCATCCCCTCAAACCGGTTCTTTTGAAGCTGACGACCAAATTGCCAACCAAATCCATAGCTTACTTTTTGTTCAAACGTTTCTGGTTTCTTTAACTCTTTACTCATAATGAGACCTTATTACTGCAAGTATTCTGCTGAGTTAGCTGCGCCCGACAGCATCCTCAAGTTCTTTTATTCCAACCTCGACATAGTCTAACAGTCGCTGCATAGACGGCAATGTCCGTCGGCAAGCTGTGAAGCCAAACTCAAGGCTATCGACATAGCTGACCAGTGTAATATTGAGCGCAATCCGATCGATCGGAATAGATACGGGGTACATACCTTTCACCCGAGCGCCGTTCCAGTAAAGCGGCTTCTTAGGCCCAGGGACATTAGAAATAACCACGTTAAAAGCCTGCAAACGGCTAGACACGCCGGTCAGCATATTCAAACCGGCAGGGGCGAGCGTCAACGCGGTGTAGTTAATTGCTTCTTCAAGGCTCATGCTCGCGTAGCGATCTTTAGATTCTTTGACCGAACGCTTGATCGCGTACAAGCGCTCTGATGGGTCACTAATGTTCGTACCAAGACGCGCCAAAATCATCGCTATTTGATTCCCCTGCTCGCTGTCATCCTTGCGCATAGACATCGGCACCATTGCAATCAAAGGCTTATCCGGAAGTGCATTCATGCTAAGAAGATAATTGCGCAATGCGCTACCGCAGACCGCCATTACCACGTCATTCAAAGTAGCATCGGCTTTTTTGGCGATCGCTTTAAAGCGTTCGATTGGATAGGACTGCGCCGCGAAGCGACGCGAACCGGTAATACGCTGATTTAATATGCTTGGAGGCGCCTCGAATGCCGTCGTGTAATCGGGGTTAGAACGCGCCTGTTTAACCGCATGGCTGACTTCTTTGATTAGTGTCGGCACAGTAGATATCTGCTTTCCTGCGGCACCAGCAAGCTCCGTCAAACTAGCAATCACATCAGAACCCTGAATAGGCTCATGCGTGCGATGTTTTTTCGGCATAGCCCACAACGGAGGCTGGTCCCGCACGCTTGGGTCCTCAGACATTAAGCGCATACCCATCCGCATTGCCGCGACACCATCTAACATACAGTGGTGCACCTTATAATAGAGCGCAAATTGCTTGCCGCGAATGCCTTCGATCAAATGTACTTCCCACATTGGGCGCTCTCGATCCATCAACGCACTGTGCTTTACCGAAACAAGTGACAGAAGCTCTCGAATCCGACCCGGCTTTGGCAATGCGGAATGGCGAAAATGGTGCTCTAGATCGAACTGCTTGTCCTCATGCCAGTAGTAACGTCCAAAGCGCTGAACAAGCCGCTGGTTAAACGGCGCAATGGGTTGCTGGAAGGTGCTCATGTACTCTGCCAGCTCAGACACATACTTCGGGCCAGCACCTTCAGGAAAGTTCAATAGGTGTAACCCACCAACATGCATTGGTTGCTGACGCTTTTCCATCCATAAGAAAAGTTGATCAGCGAGACTTAACGGTTTCATTAACATTTATCCTTGATGTAAAAACTCTTTTTATTTAACGGTTTATTTAACATGCCTCCGTAATTGCCGCATAATTATGCGCCAAAGCGATCGCGTTTAATACTCAGTCGCGTGAATGCTAGCAATAATCAAACCGAGAGCTATCGATGTCCGGCTATCTGATTCCTTCAGCTAATCTTGAAACTGAATTGATCGTCAAGAAAAGTCGTTTTAGCACCTTTGTGTTTCATACAAAGAACCGCGCTGAAGCCATGATCCATTTGCAAACCTTGCGGGAACGTTACACAGATGCACGCCATCATTGCTGGGCCTATTTACTTGGTGACCCGAAAGCACCTACGTCCGTCGCGATGTCTGATGATGGAGAGCCCAGTGGAACCGCAGGAAAGCCGATGCTAAACGTTATGCAGCATAAAGATGTGGGGGATATATTCATTGTTGTCGTCCGTTATTTTGGCGGCATTAAACTTGGCGCTGGAGGCTTGGTTCGCGCTTACTCTACTGCCGTGCAGTCCGCCTATGATGAAATGCAGTGCCAACAGGTAATCTCCCTCGAGCCCTTACGACTTAGCTGTGCATTTGATGAGGAACAAAAAATTCGCTACTTAGTTGATCGCTATCATGGAGTTATAGACGACTGCTCCTACTCTGAGCTCGTGAGCATGGCCATATCTCTACCTAGCCTACATAGCCTTTCATTCAAAGCCGAGTTAAGCCATTTGCGGGGAACCAGAATAAGTACCTCTGCGCCTGACGAATCAATCAAACAGACTTAATTTGATACACCGAATAATTTATACTTGAAGATCAGAGCGGCTCATAGCTTGAGCCTCTAGGATCGAACTCTTGATAGTTCATGGATGATATCGTTGTACCTCGTTAAATCCCGCCGTTTGCTCGTTACGCTTTTCATTATTTTTTTTGCCGTCTTGACTATTGGCTGCGCTAACAAAGAACCTGTCGGCGTGCCCCCCATTGAGGCATACACTTCTGAAGACACGATTAACAACCTAATGCTCGTTTATAAAGAAGCAATGGGGAAAGAGTATTACGAATGCTTCGAATTCTCTAAAGAAGAGCACATTTCAATACTCACTGAGAGCAGTGAATACTGCGCTAGGTATAGCTTTGATGCTCTGCCTCGACAAGTTGAAAGCAGCGTGTATCAAGATGCATAGGAAGATTACTCTGTCTGCTTGATGCATCTTTATTTTTCAAGACTTAAACCAAGGTTTAAAACTGGTTATAAACGCGCTACGTCTTGCTATAAAACAGGGGCAACGTTGAAAGTCCTCGACGGCTCTCATCCCGCTTTGTCATATCTAGAACAGTCAGGTATCGACAGCTATTGGATCGACAAGTATCAAGATTATGCCACAGAGCCTGATATCGCGAGTAAACAGATGAAAGCGGCGGAACATGAATCAAGTCTTATAGCCGATACTCTTGCAGAACTAAATGCCCTGAACATCGAGTTAGGTGATCATGCAGAAAATATACAAAGCGCTTATGGAGAGCCTAAACGCAGAATAGAACAGTCTAAATTTGCAATATGGCTCTATCCAAACGACATGGCATTTGTTTTCGGCGGTCAAAATGAACTAGAAAGGGTAGCATTTTGTGAGGGTTGCTCTAAAAAATTCACCCGCGGTTCTCAAAGATATAAGCAACAGGGCATGTCTGACAAATTGATTATAGATCTGCTTTTTCCAAACTAGCCGATGCGATGCGGTGCAAATTTCACTTCATCTAAACGATTACCAAGCATAATCACCTCCCCCTCATAACGGTCTTCACCAGAGGAGCTGAAATCAAAGCTGTAAATTCGACGCAACTGCATATGGCCTTTGGCATTGCGCACGGGTCGCACACTTTTTAACGCGACTGCCTGGTCGAGCAACTGCAAATCTAGCTTCTTACACGCCGCTTGTGCGCGCTGATAAGCGAATTCTTTTAAATCGCGACTTTTGATCCAGTACCACACACCAAAGCAAACAAGTGCGGTCAAAAAAAGGCTGTTTAGACTCATGCGCGGTCCAGCAAGTTGTATAGCTTAAACTCTATCATTTCACTCCCGAACGAGACGTGAACCAAATCATCTTGAATCATCATTCCAATCTGCATTGTTCGCTCTGCCATACCGGCGAGCTGTTCAAGCGGCTCTTTGTCGATACGAAACGCTGTAATACCATGGCGAATCGACGCATCTTTTTTAATGCTCTCCAGCCACTGCTCCACATCCTGACCACCATAACTGAACACTGTGACTTTTTTACTTCTGCCAATCGCTTTTTTCAGACGTTTCGCGTCTGGCTTACCAAGCTCGATCCAGTGTTCAATCTCACTACTATAATTGAGCGCCCATACATCCGGCTCATTGTCAGTACTCAAGCCTTTAGTGAACTCAATCCCTTCTTCATAGCACAACGCATAGGCTAGCACTCGTGCGCACATCCGCTCTAGGGTCTCTGACGGATGCAGGGCGACATGCAAGGAAAGCGGCATGTAAATGTTGCGATTCATATCGCTTAGGTCGACCGCAAACCGGTAAATCGTGGCATTCAAAGCCATCTAAAACTCTCCTGCATGCAGCGCTTCTTGCGCTGCGTTTCGTTGCTGCGAATTGGTGGCGAGAGATGCTGCTCTGCGATACATCTGCTCAGCCAGCGCGCGTTGTTCTTTAGCCATATACGCATCGCCAAGATACAAATAGGTTGTACTGTGTTTCGGGGCGATTCTCTGAGCTCGTTCAAGCGTTCGCAATGCAAGATCTATGTCCCCATCATCAATAGCTTGCCGGGCTAGTTGAATTTGCTGTTTGACGACGTCAGGAACTTCCTGGGCGCGCGTCTGATAACGCTCGGTTTTACTTGGCGTATAACCTTGCTCACTTTTCGCGACCAAGACGTGGCTGGGTTTAGAAGCGCAAGCCACAAGTAGGGTTAAAAGCACACAGCTACATACGACGTGTGCCACCCGTACTAGAATTGAAACCATGAGCGAATCCAAGTTTTAATTGAGCCTGAGCGTTGTTTGCAATCTTGCCATTCAAAGCTTGCGTTCTCACCCCATACTGGCAGTGGCTGAGCATTCTCGCACGATGCGCTGGTCTCGTTCCAAGATGTTTGGTCAAACCAACGCACATGGATATCTGAAGGCAAAGGGGTCGATAATGGGTATTGTGGCACTGAAGCCATAAATTGCGTCCACAACTTAAGTGCACCCGAACTACCCGTCAATCCGGTGGGTTCGTTATTGTCTTTACCGACCCAGAACACACCCAGATAGTCGCCTGAAAATCCGGCAAACCAGCTATCGCGAAAATCATTCGTCGTTCCAGTTTTACCGGCAGTTAATAGCTGACTCGGCAAGGACTGATAGGCTGAACGTCCGGTGCCATTGCGCATCGCCTCTTGCATCCCACTTTGCAATAGATAACTCGCTTGGGGAGAAATCACCTGTTCGACCTCAAAAGTAAAACGTGAAAGCAATTCACCTTGGTGATTCGCCACTTCACGAATCGCGCGCAGAGGCATATTAAATCCATTACTGGCGATGGTTTGATAGAACTTGGCAACGTCAAAAGGCGTCATCGACTGCGCGCCAAGAAGCAGCGAGGGATAGGGGTTTAGGGCTTCGCTTACTCCAAGTCTTCGCAAGCTCTCATGGACTCGAGTTAGGCCGATATCAACACCAAGCCTAGCAGCCGCTAAGTTATAAGAATTAGCAAGGGCTTCGACAATCGCCACCTCGCCGTGAACCTTATTGTCGAAATTGCTTGGCGTCCAACGCTCTCCATTCTCAAATTCTAGCGCAAAGGGAGAATCGGTAATTCGAGTCGCCAGTTGGTAGCGTTCAGGTTGCTCTAACGCCGCTAGATAAATAGCAGGCTTAATGAGCGAACCGACAGCGCGCTCCGCATCAAGCGCTCTATTAAATCCGTGATAACGTGGATTTCTACCACCAAGTAAAGCCATCACTTCACCGGTACCAACCTCGGTGATCACTGCGCCGGCTTCAAGCTTGGCGGTTCCTGCTGACTGCTTTCGATCAAGGGTTTTGATACCAGTGGTCACCGCACGCTCAAGATTCTTTTGCAGCTGCGGGTCAAGCGTAGTGTAGATCTTCAAACCCTCACTACTCAGGTCTTCAGGCTGATAGTCTCTGCTTAGCTGCCGCTTCACTAGATCTATAAAAGCGGGGTAACGATTGGTTTGGAAGCTGGGCTTATGCGTCACCCGCAGAGGCTCAGCTTGGGCTTGCTGGGCGTCGGCGAGCGAAATCCAGTTTTCCTGATGCATCAGCGAGAGCACTAGATCTCGCCTTTCTTGAGCTCGTTCCGGTCGACGACGAGGATCGTAGTAGGATGGTCCCTTCAAGATAGCAACCAGCAAAGCCGCTTCCTCTAGCTCAAGATCTCGCAAGTTCTTCGCGAAATAAAAGCGACTCGCCATCGCAAAACCATGAATCGCCGTTGAACCAGACTGACCAAGATAGATGTCGTTTACATAGGTTTCAAGAATATCCGCTTTGGTGTAGTGCACCTCAAGCATTAACGCCATTAACGCCTCATTGACTTTTCTGACAATGCTGCGCTCGCGAGTAAGATAGAAGTTCTTCACCAATTGCTGGGTTAAAGTGCTGCCTCCTTGTACCACTCGCCCTGCTTGCAGATTGGCAAACATGGCTCTGGCGATTGACACAAGCGATATGCCCCAGTGTTCAAAAAAATTGCGGTCTTCAGTGGCAAGCAGGGCTGAAATCAACGAAGGAGGAATATCTTCGTAGGCAACAAGCTCTCTCTCTTCTCTTGTCTTGGGATAAATACCGCCAATTTTGTATGGCTCAATGGTGTAAATCCCTTCTTCCTTGGCCTGACTCATCAGTTCAATGGAACGAATCACATCGCCATCAATCTTTAACTCAAGCTTTAGTGCGGCCTGCGGCCCCTCAATGGTGTCATGTGCGCGGCGGAAAATCTCTACCCGGGTCCCTTCGCGCCAATATGTTCCTGGTCGATCGACAACGCGATTCTTGGTGTATTCGAGTAATCCCAGCTCTTGCTCTAAATTATCAAGATTCAGCGCCTGCCCCTCGAACAACTCTAAGGGCCTTGCCAATACCTGAGCGGGCAAATGCCAGCGCTTCCCTTCGAACTTATAGCGAACCTGTGCATCGAGATAAACGAGCCAAGAAATAAGTACCAGAGAAATAATGGAGAATAGCTTAAGCTTCCACCTACGTTTCACTCTGCCCTGCTCGCTTGAAGAAGAGGACGTTTTCGCGGATGTTTTTTTGGATTTGGCTTTAGACATTATCTTTGCAGAGCAAATGCGTCGCTGTTATTGTGCTCTCCGCTTTACGGAGGATACATGAACTCAGAGCTTGTTCAGTCGCTACTGAAACCTACACCTTACTCTCATCCATGTTCAACTATGGAACTGATTGAGACTCATATTTCGTGGATCATTTTGACTGGCGATTTCGCCTACAAAATCAAAAAACCCGTCAACTTCGGATTTCTTGATTTTACGTCATTAAGCGCACGTAAACAGTATTGTGAAGCAGAATTAAACTTAAACTCACGCTCGGCCCCCGAGCTCTATATCGAAGTGCTCGCCATCACCGGCGACGCTGCTGCCCCCAAACTCAACGCTATTACAAACATTGAACAAGATGGCGTCATCGAATACGCCATCAAGATGCACCAATTCAAAACTGAGGAGTTGTTTAGCGAGCTTGATGCGTCTCGTTCTTTGACCTTTGAGCACATAGACGAGCTTGCCGACCGGGTTGCGACATTTCATCGAGCCGCACCAACAGCACCAGAGAACTCAGACTTTGGCTCTCCTGAAAAACTACTCATGCCGGCAGAGCAGAACTTTGAGCAGATCCGCGAGCGGCTGTCGACGCGCGAGCATCTTGAGCAGCTAGCGCATCTCGAACAATGGACTTTAAGCACCTTCGCCATTCTTACCGACACCATGCGACAACGCAAAGCCAACGGCTATGTAAGAGAGTGCCATGGCGATTTGCACCTGAAGAACATTACTTTATTCAACAACAAGGTCACGTTGTTTGATTGTATTGAATTTAATGATGGTTTTCGTTGGGTCGACGTAATGAGCGACATGGCCTTTCTAGCAATGGATCTAGAGGAAAGAGGCCTGCATGCATATTCAAATCGCTTTTTGAATCATTATCTTGAGGAAACCGGCGATTACGAAGGCCTCAAGCTACTGCCCTTTTACAAAGCCTATCGAGCGATCGTTCGGGCAAAAATTTCATTATTTGAGATGGAAGATTTTCGCGATCAACCTGATGTCATTGAGATCCTTTGGAAAAAATATCAATCCTACATCGACCTTGCTGAGAGCTGCTCAGCACTGCCGAACAGATTCATCCTCACAATGCATGGCGTGGCGGGAACGGGAAAAAGTACGGTAGCTCTGCGCCTCGTCGACAAACTGGGCGCAGTAAGAATTCGCTCCGACGTAGAACGAAAAAGGCTATTTGAGTTTAACCCATACAAACACCCAGATCGGGAGCTCGCCAGCAAGCTGTATAGCGAAGAAGCGACCGCGCTGACGTATAAGAAACTAGCCGTTCTTGCGACGCATATTCTGAATGGCGGTTTGAGCGTCATTGTAGATGCGACAAATTTACAGAAGTGGCAACGAGATGTCCTTCAAGACGTCGCCGACGAGCATGGTGTGCCCATGGTCATCGCGGATTGTCAGGCAGCTGTAAGCGTGATTCAGACCTGGATACAGCAACGCGAGAACACAAAAGGAGACGCGTCAGATGCCAGCTTTGAGGTGGCCTCTAGACAAATGAAGACTCAGGACAAGCTTGAAGGAGACGAGCTAGAGAAAACGTTTGTCATTCACAGCGACATCATGGAAGAAACAAACGAACTCGTTAGTGAAATTCGCAAGCACCTGCTTTAACTTGCAGCCTTAACTTGCAGAGAGCCAAGTCCGTTCTATAGTTGTTGCACCGCTTTTGGAGGTGCCCACCATGTTCTTGGTCCAACTTGTTTATGTAAGCAAAGCTCAAACCAATCTCAACGAACGAGATATTGAAGAAATACTCACCCTCTCCAAAATGAATAATGAGAGGCAGGCAATCACGGGTCTACTCAGCTTCAATCATAGTTATTTTCTGCAATGTCTCGAGGGCTCCCGCTCAACGGTAAACGATACGTATCAAAAAATCCTTAAGGGGGTCCTGGGGATTTTCCGTCTTAAAAAGACATAATACTACACAGCCCCCGTGGTTCCTGGTCTCCAGAGGGGTATTAACTTAGACATTTCCTCCAGTTTCGGTAATCGGCCGCATTATTTCCTCGATATCGATCAGGTTTTGTTCAAAGTCGAAGCTATAAGTCCCATTCAGATTAATGTTGTGCCAAGCCACCGGCGACACCTGCTTTGTAATCCCCAGCTTTTCTTCATCGCCAATGCCCTCGAAGTGCCTCAGTAAACGGGTCAGTATCATTGAGTTGAAGTAAATAATGGC
>NZ_LWFU01000888.1:0-927 GCF_001635135.1 Oleiphilus sp. HI0080 | reverse complement strand
GAGCGCTCATAGAGGCTGAGGATATCGAAGGCATTGCCTTGATCGATGAGGAAATTAGATCCTACCTTGGTGCTAACAGGCAGGAGGAGATGGCATTGAAGCCAGAGCAGTTGCATAAGCTGTCAGGTATCTATGACAATCTAACCGCCTACGTGAGTACTTTTCGGGACGGGCTCGCTACTGAGCTTCGTGGTATGAAAACAAAGCAAAAAGGTATCAAGGCCTACCAGACCTCGAATCAGTCCACAAAATAATTGGCGCTTAGTTATATCTAAAACCGACAAAAAATTGAACAATTTTGTCGGTTTTTTTTATTTCTAAGGGTTAATGACGTTTTATTGACTAATTGCCGTGTTAAGGCTTTAATTGAGACCAATAAATTCGCAATCTTAAGCGTTCCTAAATAACAGGTCTTCAATCTTCTTGAAGGCGATAATAAAGGGCTTTATTCCATGTCTCAGGATACGAGCGTTTTGGTCATCAGTGATGATCATGATGTGCTTCGTGATATTACCGTTATTTTGAATTTCCTTGGTGAAACTGTCGTTTCTGCAGGTTCAAGTGATTGGAGTGCTGACCACCAGAGTCTACTAAATCTTGATGATGCGACAGCTACCCCGCAAGCCGGAGCCGTGGTGCTGGATGCGGCCGTTGACGCTGCCAGCGATATTGTGGCTCAACTGGACGAGGCAAATGATGCCGTTCCCGTGTTAGTAATTGGTGACGCGTCTGAGCTTGATCTTGACGACGTTTTGAAGAAGAAAGTGATCGCGAATCTTGAGCGGCCATTGGAATACAATAAGACGATAGACAGTCTTTATCGTGCTCAACTGTATCGCGATCAATTTTCCGCAACGAGCAAGCGTGGCCATCAGCGTGAAGCAGAGCTATTTCGTAGTCTTGTTGGAACGAGTCGCACTATTCAAG
>NZ_LWFU01000887.1:0-642 GCF_001635135.1 Oleiphilus sp. HI0080 | reverse complement strand
TTTCAGCTTCTAACTTATGATCAGCCCTGAGATCTGGCTCTTCGGTAAGATGAGCAGAAGCCGTTGCTTCTTTCAGCGCCATGGTCTGCGCTGCCTCAGTTTTCGTCTCTGGCTGCTTGGCCGCGGGCTTTAGTTTTGGCATCAAGCCTGCAACGACGACATCTTTTTTGTCGTTTGATTCTTTGAATGGTCTTAACTTCTTTCTAGCCAGAATGGCGCTAGCGGGCTTCAAATTAGGATGGCGAGAGTGGCTGGTCGCTACTGGCTCCGCAGCAAAGCCATCAGCCTCAGACATTTGCTTAGCGAATGACTCATCTGATGACGCTTTGGTTTCTGGATCGCTACCCTCTCTTTCATTCGGTACGGCACTGACGGGCGGGACTGGAGTGGCTGGCTGACTCTCGGCCTCTTGTGTCGCTTTTTCGGTAACTGGATCGCTCGACTTGGACGCATGCGGTGGCGTTGCAAACATCTGATCAAAATAGTCCAACAGCAAGTCGTCCGCACGGCTCGCTTTGGTTTCCTTATTTTGATCGGACTTCTCTTTGCTCACTTCTTACCTCGGCGCCATTTTAGGCTGCATTACTTCGTCTGAGGTAAACAACAAGCTGAGATGCGACCTGCAACAAACTTGATTTAACA
>NZ_LWFU01000886.1:0-781 GCF_001635135.1 Oleiphilus sp. HI0080 | reverse complement strand
CGTATTGATCGCTATGCCATCGACAAAATCTACGGTGCCATCTGATCTCATTTTTGGTACAACGTTTCTTACTGCATAAATCTCTCGTATAGAGTGCGCGAAATAAAACGAAGAGGTTCCATCCAATCCCGTTAGATCACCCCGTTTGTTATGAATCGCCATATCCCTGATCTGAACACCAGCGATATCAAGGTAAAACTCCATATCAGTAATCATGGTGTAGGCGCTCCAAGTGATCTTCGAGTTGGCATCACCCACCCCTGTGCTTGCAGCTAACTCTGCATCGTCAAACACACCATTACCATTAGAATCGACCGCACCGAACCCATTACCATTGTTACTAATGTGCAAGTCTTCCGGGCCGAGATAGCCTTTCATCTTTAATTGGCTGATAAGTGTAGTAGTGCCATTCGCACCTTCATGAAGACCCGTGTCATGGTTTCCATCTAGGTCGAGACCTCGACTACCCACATCATAGTCACTTCGAGCAATACCGATGGCATCAATCTCAAAACTGAAATCAACAGCATGCTCAGTCATCAACTCAAACGTTTCGTAATCATCAGTAGCAAATCGATCATTTACTAAAAACGTTGGCAGTCCACCCTCTTTTTGCCATGGATCTGTAATATCAAAATGAATAACTAGGTCGCCATCTCCGTAAGTTTTCTTACCATCGATTGCCAGGCCTCTTTTCGGGTCAAACCCGCCAGCAACAGCAGCAAAATCGTTGTCTTGGTTTCCTGCCTCGACATAGAGGTTTGCATAATCACGCATCTTA
>NZ_LWFU01000885.1:0-946 GCF_001635135.1 Oleiphilus sp. HI0080 | reverse complement strand
TTTCCTGAAATTATGGGCATTGGCTATGACACCGTAAACCATACCTTTACCGGCCAGATCGCTTTGGGTTTATTGTGCGGTATTGCACTGACCAAGCTGCTGGTAACTGCGACGACACTTGGTCTTGGGATGCCTAGCGGTATGATCGGTCCAACCCTATTCATCGGGGCAACGACTGGCGGGGCACTTGGTATTATCGCGCAATGGCTGATGCCGGATATTGCCTCATCGACTGGTTTTTACGCCATGCTAGGTATGGGTGCAATGATGGGGTCGGTCCTCCAAGCGCCCTTGGCAGCTCTAATGGCAATTCTCGAGCTAACACAAAATCCAAATATTATCTTGCCTGGAATGTTAGTGATCGTTGTATCTAGCATGTTCGCTAGTACGGTGTTCAAACAAAAATCGGTCTTCATCACGATGCTCGAAGCGCAAGGTTTAAACTACAACAGTAGCCCAACCGTTCAAGCTCTGCGCAGCGTGAGCGTGCTTGCGATCATGGATCGAAAGTTCGCCCGAGCGCAAAAACATGTTGAATGGCAAGAAGCGGAAGAAATTCTTAGGCAAGGACCCCACTGGGTCATTATTCACAACGACAAAAATATTCCAGTCTCTTTACTGCCGGCGGTTGATCTCGTTCGTTATATGGAACAAAACAAACCTCAGGATGAAAAAGACGCAAAACACGAGGCAGAAAACGAAAAACATGCAAGCATTGCGCTACTTGAGATCCCTGCACATCGGCAGGACTTTGCTCACATCTATTATCAAGCCACGCTCGAAGAGGCCCTGAAAACCTTAAACAAAGAGGCAAAAGGGGCCTTAATCGTTGAACGCGATAGTGGAGGCCTTAAACGAACGTTGGGTGTGTTGACTCAAAATGATATTAACCGTTACTACCAATACACAGGAAATTAATCCTTATGCTGTGGTTTAAAGCCTTTCA
>NZ_LWFU01000884.1:0-428 GCF_001635135.1 Oleiphilus sp. HI0080 | reverse complement strand
ATGTCATAAATGTAAGCGCCTTTATAGCCGTTTACAGGGAATTTGAGGTCTTCGTTGAAGCTTTCGAGATATCGTAGCCAGACACTGGCGGCGAGAATATTCATCTGTCGACCAGCATCATTGACGTAGTATTCCCGCTCAACTTCATAGCCCGCGGCTTCCAAAAAGTCAGAGACGGTTGCACCATAGGCTGCGCCTCGCCCATGACCGACGTGAAGTGGGCCAGTTGGATTTGCCGAAACGAACTCAACCTGAACACGTTCTTTGCTTTTCGCTTGTGCGCGTCCGAAGCTTTCTTTTTGTTCGAATATATCGTTAAGAACGCTGAACTGCGTTGCGGTACTGACAAAGAAGTTTATGAAGCCGGGCCCTGCAATATCCATTTTCTCGACTTCAGCAGGCGCATGTTCTTCAATTTTCTTGCAAAT
>NZ_LWFU01000883.1:0-234 GCF_001635135.1 Oleiphilus sp. HI0080 | reverse complement strand
GAGATAGAGGGCATCAGAAAGCGTAATCGCATTACCGTTGAGGCTAAGAACAAAAGGCGTGACGATTTTCCTCGCACGGCAACCCAAGCCTAAAGTACTGGCAATTGGCATGGGAGCGAGCATCTGCGCCGCATCGAGTATTCCGGCATGAAGCTTGTCGCGCAAGGTTGCCCATGAGTTTTGCTTTTGTAACGTTACATCCAACCCCACATCGTCAAAAAAACCGAGCGCTTT
>NZ_LWFU01000882.1:0-1084 GCF_001635135.1 Oleiphilus sp. HI0080 | reverse complement strand
TTTAGAGAATGGCGCGGCTTCATTCACCAAGGGTAAAAAGTTGTATTCGAGGTTAAATTGGTTCAACTCTAAAGTGAGCTGCGTATCCTTGGCGTCGTTCAGAATGATTTCATTGATGGGTTTAGGATGTGCATTTTTATCGACGAGATACAGCTCAAGCTCAGAACCATAAGACTGAGGCCCTTCACCAAAACCGGGTTCAGCTAAAAGTGCGCGGAAAGTGCGAAGATTGTCATTGAGTGCGTCTCTGAAATCGGCATAATCCTGATCGCTAAACTGGGTTTTATCAATATTCTGACCCACACCGTCTCCTTGGAGATTTTGTTGTTGGAATATGCAACTTGAGTGCTTAGCCTGTTCGTTTATCTCTGCATGATTATGGTTGGAATGGGCGACGAGTAAAAGTAGAGCGGCAAAAAAAATGGCCTGCCGGAGTAGGGCAAGCCATTGTATTGTGTTGCTTTAAGCGCGAGTGATCAGAATTTGATTTTCTCGTTATCGCTTAGTCCAAGGTTATCCCAAATCTTGAGTGAGGGTTCTGCTTGGTTCATGCTGTAGAAGTGTATGCCTGGCACGCCGGCCGCTAGCAATGTGTCGCACATTTGGGTCACCACTTCTTCGCCAAATTTTACAATGCTCGCTTTATCATCACCATACGCTTCAAGCTGCTTGCGAATCCATCTAGGAATCTCCGCTCCACACATATCGCTGAAACGCATTAAATTGGAGTAGTTGGTGATTGGCATAATGCCTGGGACGATTGGAATATTAATACCCATCGCCTCAACCCGATCAATAAAGTAAAAATAAGCGTCCGGATTATAAAAGTACTGTGTAATCGCACTACTTGCGCCAGCATCCACCTTGCGTTTGAAGTTTTCTAAATCCACTTCCGCGCTCGGCGCTTGTGGATGAAACTCAGGGTAGGCCGCTACTTCTATATTAAAGTGATCGCCGCTATGTTCTCGAATGAAAGCGACCAGTTCGTTCGCGTACTTTAATTCACCTGTTGATCCGCCCATGCCCGAGGGAAGATCACCACGTAGTGCAACGATTCGGTTCACTGCACGTTCTTTATATAAAT
>NZ_LWFU01000881.1:0-382 GCF_001635135.1 Oleiphilus sp. HI0080 | reverse complement strand
TTTAGTGCTGGCATTTGCTGAGCCAGCGCTATCGATTCTGCAACTTGCGATTGCAGTTTTGCTATCTCCTTGGTCTGCACTGCTAGTTGCGACTGCATCGGCGTCAAATCTTTCTCCTTCAACTGAGAAAACCGACTCCCCAACCCTGCAAGCGCATCCTTGTTCTGAGATATCGCTTTTCGGTTCTTATCGCCTGCAACGCCCCNCAACTTCCGCATTTCAGAATCCAAGAATTTCAATTTCTCAGCCGCGGCGCTCCCTGACTCTTCCAGCTCAGCGCCCGCCTCGTTGAGTTCGCCCTCAAGACGCGCCATCGAAAGCTTGCTTTGATTTACAAAATCCATCGCTTCCGCCAAATCCTGCTCCACCCTGGACAACGCTT
>NZ_LWFU01000880.1:0-1371 GCF_001635135.1 Oleiphilus sp. HI0080 | reverse complement strand
TGATTTTATCGAAGGGATTGGGGCGGGCGGCGACGCCTATTTGTTTAAGCCAGTAAATGCGGCTGTATTGCAGAGCATGGTATCCGCCATGGGGCGAATTGCTGGGGTTCAAGAGCAGCTGCAAGAAGCCAACCGACAACTCGAATCGATGGCTTATGTTGATCCGTTGACCAAGCTTTTGAACCGCAGAGGAATGATGAACTCGATGGAGCGAGAGTGGTCTCGGTCAAATCGTAACAAGCTAGCGTTGTCTATTTTGCTTTTGGATGTCGATCATTTCAAAGCATATAACGACTTTTACGGGCATTTAGAAGGTGACCGTTGCCTAGAAAGAATCTCCGAAACGCTGCAAAAAGCGACGCTTAGGCCTGCTGATATAGCTTGCCGCTTTGGTGGTGAGGAGTTTCTAGTGCTTCTTCCTGAAACCAGCGCGCAAGGGGCAAGAGAAGTAGGGGTTCGGATTCTTGCTGCATTGAAGGAGGAAAAGCTCCCACATGAAACATCCAGCACTGTGGACTATGTGACTGTAAGTATTGGCGTGGCGAGCAATGTCGATCACACAGATATCGAGTCAATGATTAGAGCCGCGGATGAGCATCTATATCAAGCAAAAGCGGCTGGCCGAAATCAAATTGGAGCTTAGGGTTTTTGCCTCGATTCAAAAACAGATTTTTAATCGTTTCTTCCTAAAGGCTTTGGGCGCGTTTTAGATAATTGCTCTGAAGTCTGTTAGCGTCCGTGCTCTGTGATATACCCTCCTTGCATGTGATTACGTATCGGATCGCGTCTCTACTTTATCTAGTTTTGGAGGTCTGCTGTGCAGCAAAAAACGCATCAACTATTGTCGCAAAGTATTGGTACGAGAAGAGAGCTTCTTAGCCTGCATTACGGTCGTGGCGACATAGATGTGAAGGTGTATATGCAAGCTAGCTTGCATGCGGATGAAGTTCCTCCAATGTTAGTCTTACACCACCTGAGAACCTTGTTAAACCAGGCAGAGGAGCAGGGGCTCATCGCAGGGGAGATCGTTCTCGTCCCGTATGCCAATCCTATAGGCCTTTCTCAGCACCTTGCGAGGGATCATCTTGGCCGCTTTGACTTTACTAGCGGTGAGAATTTCAATCGGAGTTATCCTGATTTTTACGATCTTATTATTGATGACATAGAGCCACGACTTAGTCAGAACGAGGATCAAAACAAGCAAGTCATTCGAGGTGCGATTAAAACTGCGTTGTCCCATATTCCCCGTGCTACTGAACTGGCCGATATGCGCTTAACCTTGCTTGACCTCGCGCATGATGCTGATTGGGTGCTCGACATGCATTGCGACTTTGAGGCATTGATGCATATGTATGTCGATACGCCCTACCT
>NZ_LWFU01000879.1:0-1145 GCF_001635135.1 Oleiphilus sp. HI0080 | reverse complement strand
CTTGGTGTGCTCGGCTTGTTGACCACTATTATTTTCGTTGATGTTCTCTTTGTGCAGCTGCGAGTGATGTAGTCTTAATTGTTGCGCTGCGGTAAATTGTTTGTTTGCATTTACGGCCAATAACAGCATTGTGAGACTCACTCCGTAAGGGATGATGAGCATGCCGTCAAAAGCGCAGATAGTCAGTAGTATGTCGTGTATCACTGTGAATAAAAACACCGAAATAGTGATTAGGTTAATCTGTATTTCCAAACTCGTTAACGCGTGGTTGTGTTTGTTCACATAAACCTGATGAAGCGCAAACACGCTCGCGATGATCAGCGCAGGAAATGGAATGCTCGTTCCGAATTGAATGGTATCGCCTGTTTCTCCGAGGGCAATCAGTAATAAGGCGATCAGTATGCTCGCTAACAGTAAGCCCTGTATCGGTTTACTTAACCAGCCGTTGATTTCGAAGCATCGAAATTGCATGAGTACCGCCAGCCATAAGGCACTATCGGCTATTTTGTGGGTATACAACATGGGAAGATTGATCAGGCCTGCTCCACCATTCATGCACAATGCAAAAATAGACCAGCAGATGCACGATCCAAGGAAATTGAATGCAAAGCGGCTATTTGTGCTAACGAGCAAGCTAAAGGCAATCGCACCAATTGCCAGCATCAAAAACGGCAGACTAGAGCCAATGGAAATAAACAATAATTTGTCGAAACTCGGTGTATTTACAACACTTGGAAAGGTGTTGAATCGAGCAAAATAGGGAGAGTACGACGTCACTTCCCATCGAAGGGTCGAACCGTAAAGTTCAGAGCATCGTAATTGAGGGGCGCTGTAAATCTTCTCAGAGCTTTGGAAGTCTGTTCGGCCATAGCTCGCTCGAAGAATGTTATCTACAAAAATCTGATGTGTGCCGTGAATGACAACTGGGAAGTTTATCCAGTGATTGTCAGACCCGCATTGCGATAGAAGCGTATCACTGACCGCGACGAAGTGGGGATGTGCTTCGTCAGTCCATTCCGTGAGTATTTCCCAATTATGATCGTCTTCTGGTGTTGAATTGATGCCGAGCATTGCACTGAGAAGCAGCAGCAGGCTCGTCGCGAATTCTCCTAATCCCATACCGCGTTCGCTGCATCATGGAGGTC
>NZ_LWFU01000878.1:0-8068 GCF_001635135.1 Oleiphilus sp. HI0080 | reverse complement strand
CGTAAGAAGTTAATTTGATAAATCAGGGATTTGCTGACGCAGTCTTCAAACACGGGGTTCTTAACCAGTTCGTAGAAACTGGATTGTGGCATGCGCGGCAAAACTTCTTCTTTGTAGACCGCTTTGGTGAGTTCTTCTGCGAAGCTGCGTAGGCGCGTTAACGCACTGCCCGGATCGATATGCAGGACCGCTTCGGCTAAACCGCCGAGGTTTGCCAATAGCTCGTTCTCTGGTCGCAAGAATTCAAAGTTGACTGATTCCATAAAATTTATTCTATCCATGACGACCTTAAAGCGAAGGCCGTGCCAAGTTTATTTTTGTTCTTAGGAAATTCCGTATTTTTCCATCCAATTGTTTAGGGTTTGGTAGTTTTTTAATCCCAGCAGCTGTGCTGCTCGAGTCTTGTTTTGACTACTAACCTCAAGCGCTTGGCGGATATACTCTACAGCTACATCGCCCATAATCTCTTGTATATCAATTCCTTGGGAAACATCTCGCCCCAGCACATTTAACTCTTTCTCTGGCATTTTAAACAAAGCCTGTCGGATATCTTCAGCCGTAATTGTGTTTCCCTGGCACCACAACGCAGCCCTTAGGATAGTCGATTGAAGCTCGCGAACATTTCCCCGCCACGAATGTCTATTAATAATATTTTTTGCCTCAGGAGAAATAATTTTATTCTCTAAGGTTGGGTCGCTTTTGCTCATTGTACGCATAAGCTGATCTGACAAAAGCGTAAGATCGCCCTCTCGCTCTCGAAGAGCAGGTAAATGCAGCACTCCGACTGCAACGCGATAGAAGAGATCCTCTCTGAAGGAGCCTTCGGCAACGGCCTCCATCAAGTTTCGGTGCGTCGCTGTGATTAGCCTGACATCCACACGCTGCTCATTAGTGCCGCCAACAGGAACAAAGCAGCGTTCTTGTAGCACTCGTAACAAGCGTACTTGCACATGGGGCTCAAGCTCCCCGAATTCGTCGAGAAATAAGGTGCCGCCATTCGCTTGTTCAAACACGCCCGGTCTATCTGATGTGGCGCCTGTAAATGCTCCTTTTTTATGACCAAACAAAACCGAATCGACGAGCTCTGCCGGGATTGCACCGCAATTTAAAGGAATAAATGGTTTGTCTGATCGGCTACTAGCATTGTGAATGGCGCGCGCGAACAGCTCTTTCCCTGTACCTGTCTCGCCGTATATTAGTACCGGAACATCTCGCTCTGCCAGAATTTGCGCCTGAGCTTTGAGCTTTTTCATATGAGGGTTACGAGTCACTATATTGTCGAAAGCCGCATCAATCGGAGCACTCGCCTCAGCGAGCTGACTGATCTGCTTGCCATCGAGAGACTTGGCCGCAGGGATATATTCTGCGGATAGCTCAAATGGGATCTCGATAAACTGTGCACCTGATTTACGAAAAGATTGCACAAACTTAGTGTTGTACTTGGTTTTGCCTAGCAGTATCGATACTGCCGTCATTGATGGGGTACCCGGAGACAAATGAATGGATAGTTCTTGAGAGTTTTTAGATTGCGTTAATTGCGTCAGACACGAATTTAGCGCGAGATAAATATCTCCAAAATCAACTGGTGAGCGAAGCGAACATGGATGCACTTGAACCCTAATATCGAACCTTTTGCTCAGCCAGCTAACATAACCATTGATTGAAGCCTCGGGTTGGTCGCAAAGTAAGTGCAGCTCGTCAAAGGGGATGTTTTCTAGTGCCTCGGCTATAGGTCCGACAGACTCGTCATCCATGTCTTGAGGCAGAACGCCCGCTGCTTTTAGGTCATTGTTGCCTAACCAGCTAATTAGAGTTTTTGTCGTCATATGGCTATTTTGTCCCCTTATCAGGCAAGTCGATGTAACAGCCTTTGAAATATAAGCGCGATCGAATAGGCAGTCTGAACGTTATTCTTCATCACGAAGTTCCAGCAGGTCTTGAAGCTCGCAGCCTAAATACCGGCAGAGCTTTTCTACTACTTCGAATTCAACTCGAACCGCTGTTTCATGGTAAAGCCTTGTAATGGTCCCTCGGTTTATACCGGTGTCTTTCGCGACATCTGCGATTTTCAGTTTCCGCTCTCCCATCAGTCGGGATAGGTGGCATTTAATCATTTTAAGCTCACTTTAATCGTCTATAGATCAAAATAGCTTGCAAAAGATCTATTTGCATGCATAATGATCTTCAGGAGGTCATTTTTGATCTCTTAAAGTTATCAGGGTCTTTTGGAGGTCAAAATGAATCTTACTTACCTTACCACCGACGAACTGGCTTCGCGAATCAAATATGAGCCGCGAACGATCAGAAACCAACTAATGGATAGTTGCTTGATTGAAGGACGGCATTATTTGCGTCCATTTGGTCGCCGCAAAATTTTGTTTATCTGGGAACATATTGAAAAGGACTTGATGCTTGGCTGCTCCGATACGATCGGAATGCCTCTGGCGAGCTAAGGGGATTCTTTATGGGAAGCATTCGAACCCGCGGCGCTAAGAAACAGCTTTATATTGATTTTCGCTTTGAAGGAAAGCGCTACCGAGAAGCGACAGGGCTGAGCGATACGCCAAAAAATCGAGCTAAAGTTGAATCTAAACTAGAAGCCGTCGAAGAGCAGATCGCATCTGGCGAGTTTGAGTACGGTGATCATTTTGGTAAGCCTGAAGTCGTCACCGGTAAAACCCACGCTGTATCGATTGAACCTGCGCAGCCAGCGGTTAGTGTCGCGTCGTCGAACCATTACTGCAATGTCTCGTTTGAAGAGTTCTTTGCCGAGTGGCTGCAAGAAAACAAAGTGCTATGGCGTAACAGTCACGTTAAAAACATTGAGAGTATGCAGAAGCGCTACTACTTGCCTTATTTTGGAAAGAGGGGGCTTGCGGAGATTGCGCGAGCCGACATTCTGAAGTTCCGCTCATTCTTAGCGACGCAGCCAGGGCGCGGGAAGAATAAAACTCTTTCCAACAATCGGATAAACAAAGTCCTTGATCCGCTCAAACGTGTGTTTGAGGAAGCGTCTGATCGCTATCAAATTCCGAACGCTTATGTACGTATTAAACCGCTCAAGATCCGTAAAAGCGACGTTCAACCTTTCACGCTGACAGAGGTGAGTACGATCATTAATAAAGTCAGAAAAGATTACAAAAATTATTACACAGTACGATTTTTTACTGGGCTACGAACGGGCGAAATTGACGGTTTGAAGTGGAAATATGTCGACTTTGAAAGAAGGCAGTTGCNGGTTCGAGAGACAGTTGTGGATGGGGAAGAAGAATACACTAAGACAGATTATTCCCAGAGGACTATCGATTTGAGTGGGNCGGTTTATAACGCGTTGTTGGATCAAAAGAAAGCAACTGGGCATCTGTCGCAGTACGTGTTTTGTAATCTTAATGGTGAGCCGCTTGAGCATAACAACGTCACGAAACGGATCTGGTATCCACTTTTAGAGAGGCTGGGGCTAGATCGTCGACGTCCGTATCAGAGCAGACATACGGCGGCAACTTTATGGTTGGCCGCGGGTGAGTCACCAGAATGGATAGCGTCTCAAATGGGGCATGCCAACACAGAGATGCTCTTCAAAGTTTACTCGCGCTTTGTACCAAATCTAACGCGCCGAGACGGCAGCGCCTTCGAAAAATTGGTTCAAGAACATCAGGACAAAAACTCATGAAAATAACAAATATTATCAATGGAAAATTTCCCTCAGTTGTTATGCCTTTAGAGGCAGGTGACGACGAGCTAAAAACTATGGTCGAGAGTCTACTTGTGTATTTAGGTATTAAAGAGGAGGGTGGCGAGCTTTGCCGATACAGTGACGATTTTACGCTTAAGAACAACTATCAGTATCTTCGCGCCTGGCTGTTAATGTACCTTGATAAGCATGAGGGCGAGAAAGATGTGATGAAGCTGCTTATTCCGAGACTCAAAGAGCACCTTGCTTATGAAGAAAGCTACTTAGCCTGAATAAACCTTGCACTGTATAAATTGTACAGCGTCGAGCAGCTTCACTAGAATATGCAATTATATACTTTCTACGTTTACTGAATTTAATTATGGATGACTCCGAACTGCTCGATGTGGTTATCGAAGGCTTTGGTCTGAAAAATGATGCGGAGCTTTCGAAATTCTTGGGAGTTTGTAAAACAACCATCTCTAAGGTCCGTTCTGGTGATCGTCACCTTGGACTCCTGCAAAAATTGAAGGTTTTAGATAGGATAGGTTTTTTGACTGCATGCAATTGGGTAGAAAAACTTTCCCCAGAGTTTCTTGGTAGTTTGATTAGACGTACCAATAGAGCTTTAACTCAACGACGAGTTCAAGGTCTTGACGGGGCTCGATATAAAGATGATGCAGAGCTTCTAATATTATTCAAAGAACATGGCGAGTTCCAGACGGATGACCAGCTCGCACGCTATTTAGATTTGAAGCCGACATCTTTACCTTCAGTAAGAAGTGGGCGATCCTCTCTAGGCTTAAAGCCGCGGCTGCAAATACTTGAATTCTTTTTCCCGCAGGATGCACAGCAACTAAGAAACTCTTTACTTGATACTCGTAACCTTGCTGACGCGGTGCTAGATTGGTCCGCTGGTAACAATTAGGCCCTTAGAATTTGTCACAAACCATAGGCTTTAGAACGTAACAGAGCTAGGTACATGGCATGGTGAAACGCCGGCATCATATTCACTCTCTTTTGAGAGTCGACATTATCAATATCGATAAAAATTTGTGGCGCTATGATTCGTCTTCCTTTTTGTGTAATTTGGCTCTGGTAGTGCTCACTGTTGGCAATAACTCGAGCGTTTATTGCGTTGTTGATAATCCATGCTGAGGTTTCTTTTTCATAGCTTTGCTTGGTGTGGATTTGAACAGAGATCGATTCTGGGAATGTGTTTAGCCACGCTATAAATGCTAGGCAGTCTTTTTCATTGATGATGGTTAGTCCAGATAGAGGGGAGTGAAAGTTCTCAAACCAGATGTTCGCATTTAGAATGAACTCCTTTTGTTGAGAGTATCTCTCGATAATGATCTTGAGTTGTTGCTTCAATGTGAATTTTCCCGAGGTCGAAAACCTCACTGACTTCGCAGTACTTGAAAAGTCTGTTCTGAGCGTTTCTTGGAAGTCTTTGTGTAAATTGATAATGGTCTCGGCTGTGTCGACTTCGACAGGATAAAAACTTGCCAGTTCTATAGCGTTCGCGCCGCTCTCGGCTTTGAGCAAAAAGCTTTCTAGCTCGGACAAACTAAGTATGTGTGTTATTTCCGCAATCTGATCGATCTTATTCAGGTCAAGAATTTCGAAGTCTACGTTTGTAAAGTTTTTAGAGCATATCCGCTTTCGTAGCACCGTTGATTCGAATGCTTCTCGACTTTCTTGCCTATGAGCATCTTGCCGTATAGATGTTTGTGACTGTTTGACAATCCGTGCAACTGAGGCATGTTTTAAAGGCTTCTCTCTATGACCTTTGAATTGGTCATAAAGAGCAAATTCATGGCAATGGCTATAGGATTCGAACGTTGTTAAAGGCGAGCGATGTCCCATTTGAGATGCTAGCGAGTATGCTGCGCGGCGAGACGGAAATTCAGCGCCGAGAGTGTTCAAACTGAAGTCTGAACAGTGAGTATCAATCCACCCTTGAATTCCTTTGGGATTATTCGTGCAAGTTAAGTCGTTCGTTATTGTCGATGCGTTGGTGTGTCTCGCATGATGTCCGCGAAAAGTTTGATCACCTGAAACAGATTTAAGCAGTTCTAAGAGCTTTTTTGATAATGATGAACGAGATACAAGGCGCCAAGGGTCGTCTGTGCTTGCGAAAAGTGCGCACTCTTTCTCATTGAACCGCGCATTTAAGAAATTAAGCCTATTATTGACTACTGAAAGTTCATACTCGTCTAAATACCAGTTCAATACTTGTCTGCGACCGGCAGGAGTTTTTAACTTTCCAAGTTTATTGGTGCGTACCAATAAAGTAACGGTAGATGCGTTGAATGCGAGATCGTCAGTTGTTCGTGAGATAGCTTCGCTAAGTCGAAGTTTAAAGCGGAACATCAAGATCAGAGCAAGTGAGAGTGTCATAATTTGAGGGTCGCCTGGGTTCGCCGATTTGAGAAGTTCCAGCGCTTTTTGATAGGACGTATACGTTAATACTCGAGCATGTACGCTGGATTTACTAGCAGCGAAAAAGGCAGGGTCTAATCCCCCAAAATCGATGACAGGTAGACCAAAATTTCTTAGGCAGAAATTATGCAGGTAAACGATTCTCTTTGCGCGCCGAGTGCGACCCTTGAACGTTTGATCGTAGTCAAGTATGTCCAAATAGAGATCTTCTAAATCGTCACCATCCGCGGTTAGAAAATCTAAATCGGCCTGAGTTTCTATCAGAGGGATACCAACTGATCGCACATAATCGTCTATGGTCTTCGACGCATAGTAACCGTTTTTGTTTTTCTCAAGTAAGAGCGTCTGTGCGTAAAGCCCTATTGCAATAAGTTTCGACGGATACTTTTCTTGTATCCACCTATCAACAATTAGTCCAACTCGATAGTGCAGAACTTCTCTCGCAGGACTTGCCTTTCCGTCATCGGTGCTTTTCGCACTTGCTGTAAGTAGTTCTTTGACGAGACCTGTAACTTTACTTAACTCGCTTTTTAGCAAATCGATGGACTTTGCCTCGTTAGCCTCTTTTGGATGCGCTACGGTAACTAGTTTTGATTCGCCATCACACTGTGTATCTGAAGCGACATGTGGGTAGCCAGAAACCAAACCAATGAAGTTCGAGGCGGGTGTGGATGCACACTTCAGTTCTCCGTTGGCGTAAGCGCAAAGATTTCCTGGTAGGTGAAAGCGAGTCCATACATTAGCGAGCTCAAGCATTCGCTCTAAAGTTAAATCTTTTTTTGTGAAGCCTGAGAGCTCCTCTGTCAGCGTTGAGTTGAACAGGGCGTTAGCAATAGCCTTGTTGAGTCTTGCCAATGAAAGTTTTCTAGAAAGATTTAACGTGGATATGAGTAGTGTGGATTCAAAACTTAGAATCCGCCTCTTGAGTAGATGATCTTCTTGCCATTCGAGCCAGTATGTATTCCCGTGCGTGAAAGTGTGCTCTTTGAGATTTTTAAGCAGGATAGAGAGCGTATTTTTAGAGGTGACGCCGTCTAGGAAGATTAAGCTTAAAATCGTGTACGCGAATCTGGCCTCTTCTGATGCATTTGAATAATTGTTCTCTACCAACTTAGGCAGTTTAGATCTAAGGTTTTTAGCAAGGCGAAGATGTATCAAATCGTTGCGCTGAAAGAGGCTTGCTGTGGGTTCGCCGCTTGCAAAATAACTAAATGACAACTTAGAGCGGTTTGTTTTTGTTTTGAACTCAAGTAACCGCAAAAAGAGGTTATGTGCTTTCTCAAGTTGTAGTGCGGAGTCTAAACATTTGTCGTGGATCACTTCGATAGCTAGTTCTTGTGCCGCCTTATCATGATAAATGTCGCCAGAAGTAGATTGCGACAATGCTGCCTGGATAGCTTCTTTTACGATCGCTTTTACATTGTATTTGGGGGTTATAGGAGTCTTTGGGTTAAAGACCGTGCAATCAGCAACTTTGATGCTGATTAATTGAAATCGACCTTCTACTTGCATACCTGGGAGGTTAACAAAACCAAGCTCTTCCAACCATCTGGTTAGCCCTGAATCCCATCTCTTCAGAAATTGTTCATTGCTGGGTGAAAATGTAGCGGAGGTGCTCCAAGCGCGTTGACCCGCGCCAATGTGTCCTGTCGCCGCGGCAATCCATTCGGCTGGGACGTCATAATCTCGGGGCCCTGAGTCGAACCAGTGCCTAGCTAAGTTCTCTTGAAGTTGTTCTGGAATTCCGACTCGTTGAAGTACCGTTTTGCATTTAAGTAACGAGATATCAACTGTGCCGTTGTTTTCATGGAGTTCAAAAAATAATGGTATTTCGTTTAGTTGATGCGCGGGAGCTTTTAAGTAGGCGATCTTTTTGTAAACATTCTGATGGTGTTTTCTTAGCGAGACTGAGAGCGACTTTAAGTGGTTGATATAGTGTTTAAGTTGTTGTTT
>NZ_LWFU01000877.1:0-1142 GCF_001635135.1 Oleiphilus sp. HI0080 | reverse complement strand
AGCCTAAAACAACCAAGTAAGCTCGGTTTGGCACTAGCTTCTTTAAAAGCATTCATCTCGTTTGGTATTTATCGACCAGATCGAATCCTATCTTGTGATTCAGTTTTGATTACGAACTTGGAGAAGGACTACCTGTATCTTAAAGAGCGAGAGCTAGAGGAGCGGATATCAAAGCTCGAAGAAAGTTTGATTGGTTTAAGCAGCAGGGAACTAATGGCCTCTAGTAGAGAGCTCTCCTCAGCTTTGTTTCGTCACTATGTAGCCAGGAACCGGAAAGGTCAGAGAATAAGGTCTTTCACGTCAGATAATTACAAATCTGATTTCGACTCCTTTGTTCAACAATATCCGCTGATATTGAGCACGACCAACTCCTTAAGAAATTGTGTAGAGAGAAATTCGTTGCTGGATTATTTAATCATCGACGAATCTTCACAAGTAGATTTAGTTACCGCTGCAATGGCAATTTCGAGAGCTAAAAATGTTGTGATTGTCGGTGATTTGAAACAGATATCAAACTTCCCTTCAGAGTCTGCGTTACTTCAGAGGGGTGAAATTGAAGCGCGATTTCAAGTACCTCAAGCCTACAATTTCTATACGCAAAGTATTCTTTCCTCTATTTCTGATGTTTTTGGCAGTCGACTAGCTCGCGTCATGTTGCGTGAACATTATCGATGCCATCCCGCAATCATAGGCTTCTGTAACAAAAAGTTTTACAACAATGAACTTCTAGTTATGACGGAAGTAAAAGGTCGAGAGTACCCTTTTTTGGTTTACCGATTAAAAGAAGGAAATCATGCTCGAAAGCAAATAAACGAATCTGGGTTGTTCAGTCAACGTGAGATCTCCGTCATCAAAGATGAAGTATTGCGAGAAGCGCGGTTAGCGAGTGCTGACCCCGAAGAAATCGGCGTTATTGCCCCATACAGGGCGCATGTGAATAAGGCAGTAAAAAGTATGGGTACCAATCGTCTGGATGTAGACACTGTGTATAAGTTTCAAGGCAGAGAAAAGAAAGTAATTATTTTTTCGACTGTGGCCAATTCGATAAATGATTTTATAGACCGAGCCGATACCGTTAACGTTGCGGTGTCGAGAGCGGTAGACCAATTTGTGCTCGTTGCTGGAGATCGTATTTTTGCTGA
>NZ_LWFU01000876.1:0-1333 GCF_001635135.1 Oleiphilus sp. HI0080 | reverse complement strand
AGAATCAACTTCACTATCTTGCACACTTTGATTCACTTACAGGTGCTGCCAATAGGCGTCTGTTCGAGGATCGCTGCAAGCAAAGCATTGAAACAGCAAAGCGTTATGATTCATGTCTTGCGCTATTGAGCATTGATATCGATCACTTCAAAAAGATCAACGACACCCTTGGGCACGATGGAGGCGATGATTTTTTAATTGAGCTTGTATCACGATTTCAGCGGAGCGTGCGGAAAGAGGATACGATTGCCCGGCTCGGTGGCGACGAATTCGCTATCCTGCTCCCTAATGTTTCTGGCCAAGACGGTGCAGAGGTCGTGGCGCGCAACATTTTAGAGAGTATTACCAAGCCCGTAACCATAAAAGGCAATGAGCTTATTATCACCTCTAGCATCGGCATCACACTGTGTCCTGAAGATGCAAGTTCCTATGAAGCGCTGCTTAAAAACGCCGACATGGCGATGTATCGAGCGAAAAATAACGGGCGCAACAACATCCAGTTTTACTGTGAAGATATGAACAGTGAAATGATTCGACAAATCGAAATAGAAAAAGATCTAAGAGTCGCACTTAAAGAACAACAATTCTCTCTTCATTATCAACCCATTGTGGACACAAAGAGTGGCGAGATCATCGCACTTGAAGCACTTACTCGCTGGAATCACCCTGAGAAAGGCGTGATTATGCCCGATGAGTTTATAAACATCGCAGACCAAACGGGCCTACTCCAACAAATTGGTGAATGGTCAATCAATCAGCTTTGCGCCGAATGCAAGATTCTAAGCGAACAACATGTTCAAGAGTTGCCAATCGCCTTCAATCTAACACGACGACAATACAACCACCCAAGGCTTCTTCAGATGCTGTCCGATGCTTGCGAGACACATCGCTTTAATCCTAAACAACTCATTCTCGAACTGTCAGAAAATACCTTGGTACAAGTGGGCGATGACGCGCTAAAAATTTTAAGGAAGTTAAAAAGCTTCGGGTGCCTCATAGCAATCGACGGCTTCGGAACGGGATCTTCATCGCTTAACCAACTCAATGCGTTACCCATTGACATCATTAAGATTGATAGAAGCCTAGTGACAAGCTGCCTCACCAACAAACAGCACAGAATAATACTAGAGACCTTGCTAACGATTGCTAAACAACTTGGTATTAAGACCTTTGCCTCTGGCGTTGAAACACCAGCACAAGAGGCCTTTCTACAGAAAAACAAATGCCATTACGTGCAGGGCTTCTTGTACTCTCAAGCGCTCTCTATTGGGCCACTTATCGACTTTCTTGCCAAAACGGACACCCAAGAAGGTTTGCATTCCGGAGATCAGAT
>NZ_LWFU01000875.1:0-924 GCF_001635135.1 Oleiphilus sp. HI0080 | reverse complement strand
AGCAAGAAAAGCTGGCTAAACAGGAACAAAGGGCTGGGAAATCTTAGTGGGGGAGTAGCTCGCGCGTGAAAACATTTATTAGGCGTCTTGAAATTCTACATTACCTTCAACAACGACATGCTGCGCGTTTGGAGCCGGTTTCGACCGATACGATTATTCAGCACCTTATTGATGGCGAATATGTTGGTGACTCTGAACGAGAACCAAAAAGTTTGCTGCGCTTGATTCAGCGAGATCTTAAATTCCTGCTTGGCGACTATGATGAGGAGGACGACAGCTATTTAAACAATTTTGGCCTAGAGGTGACTCGCGGGCGGGGGAAAACCCAGCTTTGGTCGCTCGACCCTTATCAGCAGGTTAGCTACGACTTTGAGAAAATGCCTGCCTATATGGCATTGGCTCTGACGGTTACGCGAAAGCATTTAAAGCAGGTCTTGCCGAGCTCTACTCAGCAAGAATTAGCGCAGGTGTTTTTTAATGCTGAGAATCGACTTCAGCAAGCGCAGAACAAGTTGAGCGCAAAGCAATACTCTCGCCTTGGTAATGCCGTAGAGTTTTATCAACGTGGTCAGAGCTTACGAAGCCCCGATTTTGATATGACCGTGCTCGATCGCATCTATCAAGCGATCTTGAAAGGTAAGCGTATTCGCTTTAGTTATCAGGGGGGGCAAGGTAAAAGAGATTATGATGTGCATCCGTTTGGGGTCACAATCATGTTGCCGAAGCTGTACCTTGTTGCAGTTAAAGACGATGCGATGAAAGCTGGAAACCAAGAAGACTACCGGAGTTTTTTGGTTCACCGTATCCGGGATCTCGAGGTTTTACCGCTAGCGAATTCGGTTCCTGAGGATTTCCAGTTAAAGGATTATCTAGACTCGGGCAATATGGATGTTGCGATTGATCGAGACCATAGTTTTTACGAAT
>NZ_LWFU01000874.1:0-818 GCF_001635135.1 Oleiphilus sp. HI0080 | reverse complement strand
AATCTAGTCGTGATCGGCGCAGGCTCCGCAGGTCTAGTGAGTGCTTATATTGCTGCGGCCACTAAAGCAAAGGTGGATCTCATCGAGCGCCACAAAATGGGTGGCGACTGCCTCAATACAGGTTGCGTGCCTAGCAAAGCGCTGATTCGATCCGCTAAAATCAAACATTACGCCGACACAGCCGCGCAATATGGTGTACAAATCGACAATGCTTCAGTTGACTTTCAGCAAGTAATGGAGCGAATCCAAGACGTCATTCAAAAGATTGAGCCTCACGATTCGGTTGAGCGATATACGGGTCTCGGTGTTAATTGTATTCAGGGTAGCGCCCAGATCATTGACCCATGGCATGTCAAAGTGGATGGCAAGACCATTGCGGCGAAAAATATCATCATTGCAACCGGCGCAAGGCCGGCCATGCCCGAGATATTGGGCCTTAACTCAGATCTTGCTTATAACTCCGATACCATCTGGAATTTACGCCAACCACCCAAAGCAATGATTGTCGTAGGAGAGGGGCCTATAGGGTGCGAGCTTGCGCAAAGCTTTCATCGGCTTGGTATCAACGTCACACTCGTCGGCCGAAATGACACGGTACTGCCGCGCGAAGACAGTGATATGGCGAGCCTAGTACAAAGCAAGATGCTGAGTGAAGGTATGAAATTGGAAATGGGCTTTGATGCCGTCGAGGCGAAGCCCCATCCCGAGGACCCAAGCAAACAACTTCTGGTGGCGAAATCGAAAAGTGAGCAAGTCATTGAACTGGAATTCGACTGTATATTATTTGCCGTAGGCCGGATTGCGAATACCAAAGGATT
>NZ_LWFU01000873.1:0-620 GCF_001635135.1 Oleiphilus sp. HI0080 | reverse complement strand
ATCAATTCCCCAACTATCCGCTTCTGATTGTAAACGTCCATCAATTCATATTGAACGTGAAACCGACGCCCGGCGGCATCCGAGCTAATCTGACCGACCAACACAAAACTTTGCCCGAGCATCTTCCAGTCGCGAAAATGCACGTCCGTCGACTGATCTGGCAAGCTGAGCATTTTGTTTGTAGGTAAGGTTACGAAATCACCGCTACGAAGCAAATTCGCATCGATAATCCTTGCCACATCTGCAGATAACGGCTGGTTAGTTCGATTGGTAAAAGGAACCACCGATATAGGAACCGCATCATCAGACCCCTTGGTAATCTCAATTAATAGCTCTGCACGAACACTCGCCGAGAGAGTGAGCGCCACGAATACAAGAAACTTAACTAAATACATAATATTCCGTTTAATCAGACGGTTTAAAGCTCATTTGGAAGCTACGAAAGTACTTTTCGAAAAAAGCTGGCTCCGTAGGAACCTCAAATTTATTCACTGCCCGTACAGCCCGCACAGCACTTTCATCAAGCGCAGAGTTACCGCTTGAGTTAATAATCGAAACCTTGGATAACTCTCCTGAAGGAAAAAGCTCGATGCGTAACAAAACGCTAGAACCTCCGCTAT
>NZ_LWFU01000872.1:0-395 GCF_001635135.1 Oleiphilus sp. HI0080 | reverse complement strand
CGGAACAACTCGATAAGCATTTCTGAAGCTGAGCGGCTAAGGATCAATTGTGGACCACGAAGATCCTGACGAATCTCGAGCAATAACGAACGAACCCGATCGCCCATTCGAAACACTTCACGACCAACCAAGTTTTCACGAGGAAGCAGCGCTTCGGCATTATTCCCCAGATCAACAATCACATTATCACGCGTTACTTTTTTAACCGTGCCAGAGACCAACTCACCAACACGATCTCGGTATCCATCAACAATTTTCTCACGCTCCGCTTCACGAACCTTTTGAACGATAATTTGCTTTGCAGCCTGCGCACCAATGCGTCCAAACGCGATCGATTCTACTTGCTCTGTATGAATATCACCTGGCTGAAGCTTGCTATCAATTTCTTCTGCTTC
>NZ_LWFU01000871.1:0-401 GCF_001635135.1 Oleiphilus sp. HI0080 | reverse complement strand
CCTCTTCTTATGATTTGGCAACAAGAACTTCAGGCGATACGCGTGCTTCAAAAGGAGTAACAGGATTAACTGGAGTAATTGCGAGCGGCTTGAGACGCTTGAGAGGAAAGTAGAGCGAAGGAGGGGCAGAGTGTCGCGACCCTCCTTCGATAACGCGAAAACAAACTATGCTGCGATGATGCCGTTCTTTTGTTTCGCCGCTTGATCCGCAAGATACTCTTCATAGGTCCCTTGGAAATCGACAAGCTTTTTATCTTTAATTTCGATCACTCTCGTCGCGAGCGAAGAAACAAACTCTCTGTCATGACTCACAAAGATCAAGGTGCCATCGAAGGCTTTAAGCGCCTCGTTGAGTGACTCGATCGCTTCCATGTCCATGTGGTTCGTTGGCTCATCCATTA
>NZ_LWFU01000870.1:0-452 GCF_001635135.1 Oleiphilus sp. HI0080 | reverse complement strand
TTGCCGTATTTTCGCTCTATAACATCAATGTCACGTGAGTAGCTATTTACCAATTGACCGCCATTGCGCCCGCTTGCACCATAACCTATTCGAGCAGCTTCTAGTACGGCGACTTTATAACCGTTTTCTGCGAGGTGTAGTGCGCTTGATATCCCCGAAAAGCCAGCACCGATAACGCATACATCCACATCGAGGTGTTCGTTTAGACTTGGCCGATCAATTTTGTCATTTCGCGATGCCGCATAATAGGAACCGGTATGTTCTGTGCGCATAAGCTTTATGCCTCGTAAATTACGTAGATCTTTTTACAATAATCGTCTACTTGCCATTCGCCATTGAAACCGGCAGGAACGACAAACTGGTCGCCTTTGTTAACTTTAAGCTCATTCCCGCTTTCATCAATAATGATCGAGCTGCCTTCAAGAATATGGCAAAACTCATGCTCGGAATAA
>NZ_LWFU01000869.1:0-8955 GCF_001635135.1 Oleiphilus sp. HI0080 | reverse complement strand
CGATTTGTATTATGTGAAAAATCACAGCTTTTTTATGGATGTGCTGATCGTGATTCAGACGGTGGAAGTGGTATTGCTCGGGAAGGGTGTTCACTAGTTGGCGTGTAAAGCGACTGCGATTGCAAATTCTGCGTTAAAAAATAAACTTAAACGGCGCCCTTATTACCAATAAGCTTCGCTATTTATGTTCATTTTTGCCTTGTTTTTGTCGCGCTCGTTAAACTTTCTACTAGATCCTTGTACATTGGGCATAGGGTGATTGGGGGTGAGCGAGACGCACTGCACGTCGGTTGTTCGGCGCAAGGCTTTACAATCTTCAACATAACGCGCTAGGACTTTGATTTTAAAGGCTATAGACTTACACAGATGGAAGTTAAAGGAATAGGAAATGTTTAATCGAGTGGTTTCGAAAGTAATTGTGTTTACGGCCGTCGCTGGGTTGTTTGCGTGTAGTAGTGTTAATACTGTAGATGAGCAACCGGTAGAGTCGAGTATTGGTATCGTCGATGAATACCTTATGGGTATAGGGGACGCGGTTTCTGTGAATGTCTGGCGCAACCCAGATTTATCGGTGAATGTCACGGTGCGACCAGACGGAAAGATTTCCGTGCCTCTTGTGGGCGACTTAAAAGTGGATGGCACAAGCACTCGCGAGCTTTCCAAGACCATCGAAGAAAAACTCGCTGATTTTATTCGTACACCAAAAGTGACCGTGATTGTCACAAATCCTACCAGTGCGGAGTTTATTCACCGTATTCGAGTGACTGGCGCGGTTGCGCAACAGCGATCCATCCCTTATCGCAAGGGCATTACGGTGCTTGATGTTATTTTGGAGGCGGGAGGTTTGAGTCCGTTTGCGAACGGGAATGAGTCTAAGCTCTATCGTCAAACGGTAGAGGGTGCGAAGGTGTATCCGATCTATCTAAACGACATTCTAGAGAAGGGTGTTCTGGATTCGAACTATCAGCTTTTCCCTCAAGATATTATCACCGTACCTGAAAGGGGCTTTTAAGCTACATGGATTTTGCCCAGTTACTACAGTACGCCAATGTCATCTTCCGAGAGATATGGCAGCGTAAATTTCTAGCGCTCACAGCCTTCGGGCTCGTGAGCTTTCTTGTTTTAGTTGTTGGCATGTTTTGGCCTGCGAAGTACGAAACGACTGCGACGATTTACGCCGATAACCAGAATATTTTAGGGCCATTGCTTGATAAACAAGCTAAGCAGTCCAAGGTGGACGATCGCGCAAAAGTGGTTAGAGAAAAGCTTTATTCCCCACGTTTACTCACGCAGGTAGCGAAGAAGCTATATGGTGCAAAAACTGAAGAAACGCCCACTGCGCTTGCGAATTATGTCAGCACGATACGAGCCAATATTAAGGTGAAATCAGTGGGTGCCGGTTATATCGCGATCGACTACACGGCTACGAATGCGAATGATGCCTATGAAGGTCTCAACGCCATTATCGATACCTTTATTCGCACTAGTTCTGAAGAGCAGCGTGCAGAAAGCCGCGAAGCATTCCTGTTCATCGACAACCAGGTGAAGCAGTACAAAGACCAGTTAGTGAGCGCAGAAGAGAAACTGAAACAATTCGCATCGAAGAATTTCGATGGTCGGGATTCAGACGTCAGCTCTAGCATACAGCGCCTGCGTAGTCAGATAGAAGAGCTTAAAATTTCGATCGATGAGGACAAAATTACGCTTCGATCTCTTCAAGAGCAAATTTTGGATGAGTCTGAGTTTGCCGCGACAACGAAGAAAGTGGATGCGTACTCTATTCGACTGCAGGAGCTAGAGTCTCGACTTTCCAATCTTCTACTGACGTACACCGAAGATTATCCCGACGTAATCACCTTGCGCTATCAAATTGCTGATTTAAAAAGGGTGATTAATGAGGCCGCCTATGAACGTGCAACTGATCAACAAATTGATGGTGAGCCAACGCAAATAGAAGAAGGGAGCGAAGTTTTGCTTAACCCTCTTTATCAAGAGTTACGCAGCCGAATCTCGCAAGTTGAGACCTCGATGCAAGCGAAGCAGAAGCGTCTAAGTGTGTTTAACGATTTGCTCGCGAATGAGTTTGAGCGTCGTCAGCGCGTTGCGGAACGGGGTGCAGAGGAGTCTGAATTAGTAAGGGATTATGATGTTACCAAAAAAATCTATGAAGATATGCTCGAGCGCAAAGAGAAAGCGCGCCTTTCAATGACCCTTAATATTGAGGGGCAGGGTGTGACCTACCGCATTCAAGAACCGCCATTGCCGCCGCTTATGCCAACAGGTTTGCGCTTTATTCATTTTGTGATTGTTGGGCCTTTTGTTGCGCTTCTGTCGATTATTGGTTTAGCCGTTGCTTACGTGCTACTTGACCCAAGAATACGCTTCCCGTCTGCATTACAGGCTTTTGATGTGCGTGTTTTGTCGGTGATTCCGCATGTAAATACACCGCTTACCAAGCGCTTACGCCGATCAGATATGGTGATTTGTAGTTTGCTCGCGGTTGCAATTTTTGCGGCCTATGTTGGTGTGGCTTTGGCCTTTCATTTTGGAGTGCTGCTATGACTTCGATCAAAGACAATGATAGCTTCTCAAATGAATACAAGGCTGCGGTTCCTGAGTCAAACCCTCGGATAGGCCACATGGAAGAGGTCGATCAGTTTACCCCCGCGGAGCTAGATGCGCGTAAGCTTATTTATCCAGGCATGCATAACCCGCAAGTATTGAATATATTTCGTGAGTTGCGTACTCAGCTGTTGCAGTTGCAGAAGAAGAAAAACTTCGTATGCATGGTCAGTTCTGTCAGTAATCAGGGCGGTGGTAGTTTTGTTGCACATAACCTTGCCTCAGTCTTCGCGCTTGATAAAGCGAAAACGAGCTTAGTGCTCGATGCCAACCTTTACTCCCCAAGCGCGCAAAAGCTCATTTTTGGCGAAGCTGAAATTGGGATTACGGATTACTTGAGTGACTCAGAGATTGGTATCAAAGATATCGTCTACGCAACGGGCATTCAGCGCTTGCGAGCCATTCCTCTTGGTTCGAATAGTGAGGGTGCAGCAGAGTATTTTGAATCTGAGAAGATGCTCGCGTTTATCGACGAGGTGAAAAGCCGTTACGCCGATCGATACATTTTTATCGATGCACCGCCGGTCGTGAACTCTTCGGAGGCACGGATTTTGGCGGGATTGGTGGATATGGTGGTATTGGTAGTCCCTCATGGTCGTGTCACTACGGACAAGATTCAAGCTGCCATTAATATAGTCGACGAAGATAAGCTGGCAGGGCTAATTTACAACAATTGAGCCTAGCTTAGGTGAACGCTTGCAAGCGGCAAGTGAAACTAATCAGGGCAATAACGAGTACTAGATGGATTTTAGGCTAAAAGCAATTACAGGGATATTCTTTAGCGGAGCCTTTGTCGGCGTACTTTTTATGAGTGCGTCACAGGCAAATGCTGTAGAGACCTCGGGCGCTGTTGGTATGCGCCTGGAGCCAACTGATAACGTACGTCAGTCTGCGAATAATCCCGAAAGTGATGTCATCCAACGCGTCTACGGAGAGCTAGGTATCGAAGAGGTGCGAAAGCGCTTTCGTGCAGATGCTAGCCTCAGTGTCGAGAACGAGCACTATTATGAGGGCACGTATGAAGACGAGACATCTTTAACCACGGGCTTTGGGTTGTTTACCATCGATTTGATTGAGGAGTTTCTCGAATGGCGCGCTACGTTCTCTAGAACAGATGTCGTTGAAGACTCCGCCGATGACGAGAACCCCGATACCAGAGAGTTCCGAAACATTTTTCGAACTGGCCCCACCATCAATTACGCGATCTCACGTACGATGCGTTTTAATTTGAATGGCTCCTACGTAAAGGTTGATAACTCAGACGAAACAGCAACCAGTAATGAGCGAGCGGAAGGTTCGACAAGGCTCACGCATCAATTTAACCGTCTCACTTCGTTCAATATTGGCGGAAACTACTCTGAGATTATCGAAAGTGACGACGAAGAAGAGATTCAAAATAGCCGTGTAACGCTTGGTTTTTCTCGTCTTTATACCGATGGCTCGCTTACAGCAGATTTTGGCCGACAAGAAGTAAGCTCCAATATCGCGCCGACAACCGATGGACGATACATCGACATTCGTGCCACCCGCTCGGCACTATTGGCGCATTCATGGTCGCTAAGTTTCAACCAATCTATTTCTGATACTTCTATTGGTTTTGAAGACGATGAAATTGGGAATGTGCTTGAAACAGACCCAACGCAAGCGACATCGCAAACCGATATCGAAACTCGAGACCGTGTGAACTTGAATGTTGATCGTGATGCTGGCTCATTCACTTATGATGTCGGCCTGATATACGAAGAGAGTGATTTTGCAAAGGGCAATTACACAGAACGTTATCGTGGTGCCGTTCTTGGTTTTGCACCCAAAATCTACTCACGATTAATCCCCAGGGCCGAGTACGAATATAGCCGTGAGAGTTTTGGATTAACCCGGGGGTTAGGTAAAGACACCACCCATGCGTTCACCTTGTCTCTTAAATATCAGCTTATTCAAGATTTATATACCGACGGTTTTTTGCGATACGAGACACGAAGTAATGATGATGTTTCAAGTCGCGATTTTGACGAAACCTCGGCAGGCCTAGGACTGCGCTGGGAGTTTTTGTGATGATAAACCTACCCATGTCGGGGTCCGCTTCCGTTGGTGGTGTTGAAAGGGTAAGACCCTGTTTAAAGGTATAACTGTGCAGCCGCTTAGTATCCTTCAAGTGGCCTCAGGCGATTTATGGGGTGGAGCAGAAGCGCAAGTGCATACCCTTTGTAAGTATTTAGCGCGTATGTCTACTTCACATGTGGAAGTGGTCTTACTGAATCACGGAGAGCTTGAGGGGCGCTTAAGAGCAGAAGGTATTCAAGTTCATGTGTTCGATGAGGCTAAGCTCGGCAGTGCAGAGATTTTCTTGCGCCTACGTCACTTACTAAAAACCCTACAACCAAACATCATCCATACGCATCGCCAAAAAGAGAATATTCTCGCATCCTGCGCAAACTTCCTTTCGATAAGAGCGGCCTGTATTAGAACCCAACACGGCGCACCAGAGTTTGATTACAGCTGGGCTCAGTGGAAGAACAAGATTCAAGTGACAGTCGATCAGTTCTGTGGTCGGTACCTTCAAAAGAAAATTATCGCGGTATCAGAAGAGCTAGCGCATAAACTTCAAGTTGATTACCCAAAGCAGCACATTACGGTAATTGAAAATGGCGTAGACCTCGAGGCGCTCAAAGACGTAAAAGCAGATGCTCCTTTTTTGCTTCATGAGCCCAAGGTAAAGGTAAAGCATGTCGGCATTGTCGGACGGCTAGTGCCAGTAAAGCGTGTTGATATTTTCTTGGATATGGCGAGCGAGCTAGTAAACTCAGAATCGACAGATCAAGTGTTAAAGTTCCATGTTATTGGCGATGGGCCGCTGCGGTTACAGCTAGAAAAGAGGGCGGAGCAACTAGGCTTATCCGATGCGGTTACCTTTCATGGGCATATTAAAAACGTCGCCTCTTATATTAAAAGCTTGGATGTGCTCGTCATGTGTTCCGACCACGAGGGCTTACCGATGACATTGCTTGAGTCTATGGCTCTAGGTACACCAATCGTTAGTCATAACGCAGGAGCCGTGACTGAAAGCTTTGAGCAAGGCGAGGGGGGCGTTCTATCAGAGGAGCATGAAGCCTCGTCTTATGCCTCAGCCTTATATAAACTACTCACTAGTGACTCAAAGGTTTTGCCCGCAAAACCAAACAGTGCTTTGGATAACGCCCAAGCAATTATTGCTCTATATCGCGAGATCTCTCTATGAAGGCTCAAGACATTCAACTTGAAGACCTCTATCGCTTAGAGCTAAAAACCTGGTGGACGTATTTTAAAAGTGAAAGCTTCGCTTTTAAGATGATTTGCCTTTACCTATTCACTGAGTACGTTCGACCTCAATCAATCTGGCCTTGGCTTGATTTTCTGCCCTGGGCGCAGCTTTTTGTTATCGGCGCACTACTTGGGCTATTAGCAGACCCAAAGAAAAAATGGGTAAAGTCGCCTGTCAACAAATGGATGGTTTTATTCTTTATATCCATTCTATGGTCAACATACCATGCGCATTATCCAGACTGGTCTTATAGGAATTTGGCTAACTTCTATAGTTGGTTTGTAATCTATTTTCTTATAATCAATATCGTTACAACGCAGCAGAGGCTTCTATGTTTTTTAGCAATTTTTTGTGTCGCTAGCTTTAAAATCTCTTTTTCGGTTACGCTAATTTGGGCTCAACGCGGCTTTGCATTCACTTCTTGGGGATTAAAAGGTCCGCCTGGTTTTTTCGAAGACTCAGGAGAGTTAGCCATACAAATGGCCGTTTTTTGGCCGATAAGCTTAGCGGTTGCGCTAAATCTCAAGCCTTATTTACCTATATGGAAGCAACGTGTGCTGATATTAATGCCAGTTACATCTGGTATGGTGATATTAGGGGCTAGTTCCCGCGGAGGGCAGTTAGCAGCCTTAGCCCAGTTTGTAATGCGTTTTGCTAAACAAGTTTTTAATTTAAAGGTGTTAGTCAGTGTCTTGTTGGTAGGATTGCTAGCATGGAGTTTTTTGCCAAGCGAACAAAAACAAAGATTTGATGATGCAGGCAGTGACACTACATCGAAAATCCGGTTGCTATATTGGGAGCATGGTTTTGAAATGTTGAATGACCACCCGTTCACTGGTGTCGGATATTTCAATTTTATTCCGTATTATGCTGACAATTATCTGCCTTATGTTCCGTTTCCCAATAATGAGCTGGCGCATAATATATTTGTTCAAGTTGGAGCAGACCTAGGTTATACCGGCTTGGTGATTTATATAGCAACAATATTTTCGGGCTTGCTTCTTGTTCGAAGAATAAAAATGCGTTCGAAAGGACTTTCTCAATACCCGATTTTTAAGATCGTTAGCGTATTTAATGTGTCTTTCGTAGGGTTTTTAATCGCAGGGCAGTTTGTTTCTGTTGTGTATTACCCCTTCATGTGGATCCATTTGGCATTTTGTTCGGTGGCATATAGTTTGTTTCATTCGGACGTTCGTTCACGCCAGTAAAGTAATATAGTAGGCTTGGGTTAGTTTTATGTGCGGTATCGTAGGTGTAGTGAGCACAAGGAATGGGTTTTCAATTGAGCAAGACCTTGCGCTAATGGCGAACGCGATAGTGCATCGTGGGCCAGACAGCCATGGGCTCTGGCTTGATGAAAACTCAGGTATCGGTCTTGGACATCGGCGTCTTGCCATACAAGACTTAAGTGCGCATGGCCATCAACCGATGCAATCACAATGCGCGCGCTATCAAATTTCTTTTAACGGCGAAATATATAATTTTCTTAAGCTTAAGCAAGAGCTTAGCGCTCAAGGCGCTGCTTTTACCGGCAGTTCAGACACGGAAGTATTAATCGAGGCCATCGTTAAGTGGGGGCTTTCATCCACTCTCGCAAAACTAGAAGGAATGTTCGCCTTTGCACTCTGGGACATGCACAGGAAACAAATAACCCTATGCCGTGACCGCTTAGGCGAAAAGCCGCTTTATTATGGTTGGTTAGGTAAGCACAGCGAGCGTTTTGCTTTCGCATCAGAGCTTAAATCACTAGAGGCGATAGGGTCAGACTTACAACTTGATAGTGATGCACTTTCAAATTATTTCTATTATGGCTATGTACCTGCGCCTATGTGCATCTACTCTGGTATATATAAGTTAATGCCGGGCACCTATATCAGCTTTTCTCTAAGTAACGGGAAAGTAAATAAATCCGGCTTTTCGCCTTTGATTAACTCAAGCGCAGTTTCTCCAACGGCTTATTGGTCTATTAATAATGTAGTCGAAGATAAAACGCAGGCCTTGTTTGCATCTGAACAGGAAGCAATTGAAGGATTGGATCACACCCTTAAAAAAGTGATTGCTGACCAATCTCTTGCAGATGTGCCACTGGGTGCTTTTTTGTCGGGCGGTATAGACTCGTCCACTGTTGTTGCAATTATGCAACAGGTAAGTTCAAAACCGACACAAACTTATACGATAGGTTTTGATGATAAAGACTTTAACGAAGCGAGTTTTGCGAGAGATATATCTGCACACTTAGGGACACATCATCATGAGTTATATATTAGAGGGCAAGATTGTTTAGACCTAGTACCATCACTATCGTCTATTTATGATGAACCCATTGCAGACTCATCTCAAATACCTACTTACTTGGTTTCCAAGCTCGCGAGAGAAAACGTCACTGTTTGTTTATCTGGTGATGGGGGTGATGAGCTATTTGCGGGCTACAACCGTTATATCCATACCGAAAAAGTATGGTCTGCTCAGACCAAACTGCCTATTTTTTTAAGGCAAATGTTTGCGAAGTTTATAAAGGTATTGCCACCAACTTTGTGGAATAAAGCATACTCTGCTTTAGCCAGGCTTGGCGGCAGTCGTGGGCAGCAGCACAATGTTGGTTTAAAGGTACAGAAAATTGCTAATTTGCTTGAGTGCGGCGATATCGATTCGGCTTATCGTTACTTGATATCATACTGGCAGCCAGGTTCTTTTCCGTTAATTTCGCACGCTAAAATTAATATAGACTTATTTGATGGTGCGCCAAACGGGCTCTCAAGCTTTATCGACAAAGCGATGTATTGGGATCAGCTTAGTTATTTGCCGGGTGATAACTTAACGAAAGTTGATCGCGCGAGCATGGCTGTTAGCTTAGAAACACGACTGCCCTTGCTTAACCACAGAGTCGTCGAATTTGCATGGCAAACGCCGCTATCCAGGAAAATAAAAGATGGGCAAACCAAGTGGCTACTCCGGCAAGTGCTTTATAAGTATGTTCCAAAGGAGCTAATTGAACGCCCTAAGATGGGCTTTTCAGTTCCTGTTGCAACGTGGTT
>NZ_LWFU01000868.1:0-519 GCF_001635135.1 Oleiphilus sp. HI0080 | reverse complement strand
TTCGTTCGTATGTAACACAAGGGCGCTATAGCGCTTCCGTAGAAGCGGAGGTAGAAGAGCTGCCTCAGAACCGAGTCGATATCAATATAGAGATAGATGAGGGTGAGGTTTCTTCGATCCTACATATTAACGTGGTAGGCAATGAGGCGTTCACTGACGAAGAGCTCATTGACCTAATGGAGCTAAAAACCCCAGGTTTTTGGACGTTTATTACCAGTGATGACAAGTATAGCCGCGAGAAACTGAGTGGTGACATTGAGCGCATTCGTTCCTACTATCTTGATAGCGGTTACATCAAGTTCAATATTGAGTCTACTCAGGTCTCGATTTCTCCAGATAAACAGAACGTATTTATTACCATCAACGTTGATGAGGGGCCGTTATTTACTGTTCGTGACTTTGAGCTCAAAGGGGATTTAGTGCTTGAAAAGAGTGAGTTGGAAGAACTTGTCTTTATCAAGCCGGGAGATACATTTTCTAGAAACAAACTCACCCTTTCTGCTGAGCAAATTTCGCGTG
>NZ_LWFU01000867.1:0-308 GCF_001635135.1 Oleiphilus sp. HI0080 | reverse complement strand
ACAAAACACCTCATCGGCATGCGCCGCAGCCAACAAACCCTTTAAGATCCTAGGTTTAAGCAAAGGGAAAGCGCGCTTTAATTCATAGCAGGCTTGGGTAAACTCTTTTCCATCAATTCGCTGCTCCAAGGCATCTGCGCCAATATGGATTCCACTCGCCTCTTTTGCTGCAGCCAGTGCATCCGTTTGCTGTTGGCTACCTTGCGTCCCCATAGCCAAAAATTTTGCGAGAACAATTTTATAAAAGCCCGAAATGCTTTGCAGATTGCGATACTTCAAGGTGGGCGCTTTTGCATACCCAAAATGAA
>NZ_LWFU01000866.1:0-760 GCF_001635135.1 Oleiphilus sp. HI0080 | reverse complement strand
TTATCTGAACTAATGAGAGCCGGCAGGGGCAGATCCCAAATAGCGGCAAGAACAGAAATCAGCTGCTGCTCAGTCTCACAAAACACCTCATCGGCATGCGCCGCAGCCAACAAACCCTTTAAGATCCTAGGTTTAAGCAAAGGGAAAGCGCGCTTTAATTCATAGCAGGCTTGGGTAAACTCTTTTCCATCAATTCGCTGCTCCAAGGCATCTGCGCCAATATGGATTCCACTCGCCTCTTTTGCTGCAGCCAGTGCATCCGTTTGCTGTTGGCTACCTTGCGTCCCCATAGCCAAAAATTTTGCGAGAACAATTTTATAAAAGCCCGAAATGCTTTGCAGATTGCGATACTTCAAGGTGGGCGCTTTTGCATACCCAAAATGAATATCGCAGGGGTTTCTGAACAGC
Source organism: Oleiphilus sp. HI0080 (assembly GCF_001635135.1). NCBI lineage: Bacteria > Pseudomonadati > Pseudomonadota > Gammaproteobacteria > Oceanospirillales > Oleiphilaceae > Oleiphilus > Oleiphilus sp. HI0080. Next base: position 352 of record NZ_LWFU01000866.1, on the reverse strand, counting down.
TCGTAGGCGAGCCATTCTTTGAGACTGCGCTTCTTATCCCGACTTACTGCATCCATAAAGGTTTGTCGAAACCCTGCATAATTTGTTTTATCCAGATTCTTAAGTGCCGGAATCGCCGCTCTAAGCAAGTCTAGCTGCTGAGACAAGCTCAATTCGCTGAGATGCTCATTCCACGCACCCGTCGTTACCGAGTCATGCCCGATAAAGGCAAAAAACACAGCCTGCGCATCACTTGCGCCATGCACTAGCTGCAGAAGCGGCTTTATATCTTGTTCTCGCTTTGGCTCATCTTCGAAAGTGAGGCTGTCTTCGTGGTGAACACCTTCCAATGAACCGTCACTACTTTTGCTTA
>NZ_LWFU01000865.1:0-560 GCF_001635135.1 Oleiphilus sp. HI0080 | reverse complement strand
CGACATTGGCAAAAATATCGTGGGCGTTGTCCTTCAATGCAACAATTACGAAGTCATCGATTTAGGTGTCATGGTTCCTGCAGACAAAATCATAGCGGCGGCAAAGGAGCACAATGTCGATGTTATCGGCGTTAGTGGATTAATCACGCCGTCACTCGACGAAATGGTCCATGTCGCAAAAGAAATGCAACGCGATGGCCTGAACGTCCCGCTTATGATTGGCGGCGCGACAACGTCTAAAGCGCACACAGCGGTTAAGATTGAGCCCGTTTATGAAAATAATATTGTGGTATATGTAACGGACGCTTCTCGCTCAGTCAGTATTGCAACAACACTGCTAAGCGAAGGCCAAAGCGAGCAATTTGCCAAAGATATCCGCGAAGAATACGAAACCATCCGCGAGCGACGTAAAAACCGCGTTAGCCAAAAATCACTGCTAAGCTACGACAAAGCGTGCGCAAATAAAGCGGCTATTAACTGGGAAGGCTATCAACCCCCGAAACCGACATTTCTTGGATCGAAGGTTTTTGAGAACTACCCGCTCGAAACATTGGTTGAGT
>NZ_LWFU01000864.1:0-708 GCF_001635135.1 Oleiphilus sp. HI0080 | reverse complement strand
TAACATTGTTAGCGCTTAGAAAACACAATCGACCCGCTAAAAAGCCAGGCGTTCAAAATAATCAGTTCGCTCCGCTTTATTATCTTTATTTGTGCGGACTGTGCTGCAAAAAGACTCTCTTTTTATTTTTATTTTTATAATCGCAGCCGTTTAAGGCATTGTTATTTTTTGTATCTACTAAAGCGCATTCCGTGCCAGAAGATAAAAAATCAATAAAATCAGATACTTGTCTAAAACCGATAGTCCAAAAGGCGTAGATAAGGGCTTAGTGGTACTTAAAGTAACAAAACAAATGTGAATGCGTTACCTTGGTGTTACCTTGAGTAATTTGCCCGTGTTTTTGAGGTAGTCAGTAACGCATTGGAATGTTAAGTAAAACAGCATGTTGTGAACTGGTAGACGTTTTTTTGGCGCGACGATCAAAAAGTGATCAATTTTTGGCTTCGTCGCCCTTGCGCCTTGGAATGCCCAGTTTCTGTCTTTTTTCCCAAAGGCTCTTTCTGCTGATACCCAGGTGTCTAGCGAGCTCGGTTTCATTCATGCGGGATTGATTTTCTAAAACGAACTGTTGGAAGTAGTCATCCATCGAAAGCGGTCGATTGATGTTGCTTAGGTGATGGCTGCTCATTTGTTGTGGGTTGGCGCTGCTGCGGACTAACCCTTGGTTCAGGGATATCTCGGCGGCTGTGGGTTCGATGTCCAGCAAAT
>NZ_LWFU01000863.1:0-245 GCF_001635135.1 Oleiphilus sp. HI0080 | reverse complement strand
TATGCTTGCATACCCTCACCTCTTAGAATGTATACGTTGCGGCCAAGATAACCTCACGACCAACAGCATCAAGCTGCGACCAAGTTTTTCGATAATAGCGGTCTGTTAGGTTATTTAGACTCATATCAAGCGTGATGTTGCCCAGCGCCTTCGGTGCCCATGAGCCATAAACATCTAATGTGGTGTAATCGTCATACACTAGCTGAGTCGTGTTGGCCGAATAGCGGGTTTTGTCTTGGTCTTGG
>NZ_LWFU01000862.1:0-525 GCF_001635135.1 Oleiphilus sp. HI0080 | reverse complement strand
GAGCCACTCTTTGTCTTCAATAAAATCTTTGAGGTGTCGAGGTTTAGTGGCAAGGTCGCAATAGCCCCATTTAAGATCGCAATCGATTGCGTATTTCTCAACTCGCTGCTTCACAATATCGACTGCTTCAAAGCCCATGTCATCAATCGCTTTGATGCCCTCGGTGCCGATTTGATTCTTGAATTGATCTAGGCCGTGACCAATGCCGCGGATTAACTGCCCGCCATTGCGTCCTGAGGCGCCCCATCCAATGCGATACGCTTCGACCAAAATGACATTGATACCGCGCTCTCTCAATTCCAAAGCAGTGCTTGCGCCACTGAAACCGCCCCCGATAATACAAACCTGAGTAGAAAGCGCCCCCTTTGCTTGTGGGAAGCCCTCTTTGTCAGTCAGACTTGCTTCATAATAAGAGGGTGGATAGGTACGGGAGTGTGTGGAAGGGTTGAGCATGACTAATACCTTAAATACAGAATCAACTGTTTGATATATTAAGCGAGCGTGTGGGATAATGCACGACCATAA
>NZ_LWFU01000861.1:0-608 GCF_001635135.1 Oleiphilus sp. HI0080 | reverse complement strand
GACCCTTTCGCGACACCAAAATTTGGCGGCGATGCTCCAGGAGCTAAAAACAATGCTGCTAATGAGTTGGTTGAGAGCAAAACTATTATTCTCGACAGCCAAGTGATTCAAGCTGATATTCAAGGGAAAGCTGAAGTCAGCTTCGAGATACCGGACTATAACGGTGAGGCACAAGTGGTTGTTACTGCTTTTAACGAAGACTCTTTTGGCATGGAGGAACAAGACGTAACGATTGCTGATGACTATGTTGCTGAGCTCAATATTCCTAAGTTTCTTGTAGCTGGCGATAAGACTTCGGCATTTGCCTCTTTGCATAATATGAGTGGTAAAACTGCAGAGTTCAAAGCTCGTTTTACGAGTTCTGATTTTTTACGTTTAACACCTCAAACCGATCAGTACCGCACTTTTGAATTGCCTAATAACCAATTCTGGAATGAAAAGATATTTATCGAAATACCGAAAAATACTAGCGCAAAAGTGGCTAAGTTTTCTCTTGAAGTTATTACGCCAGAAGGCCGAAGTATCTCTCGAGATTGGACGGTACCGGTGCGACATGTTGCACCATTCAAAAGCCAAGGCCATTCTATAGTTTTGTCGGGAGGCGACGA
>NZ_LWFU01000860.1:0-1005 GCF_001635135.1 Oleiphilus sp. HI0080 | reverse complement strand
CAATCCCGTTCGCCCAGGTACACGGCATTACCATGTTGGTCAGCGAACACCTGGATTTCTATGTGACGGGGGCTGATCACGGCGCGTTCAAGAATCAACTCACCGCTTCCAAACGCATTTTCAGCTTCTGATCTGGCGGTGTTAATTTGCGCTTCTAGTTCACTTTCTTTGTGTACTAAACGCATGCCACGTCCGCCGCCACCAGCAGAGGCTTTCACCATCAAAGGGAAGCCAATTCGCGTGGCTTCGCTTAGCAGTGTTTCGATGTTTTGATCAGCGCCTTCATATCCGGGAATACAAGGTACCTTTGCCTCAAGCATGGCGATTTTGGATAAGCGCTTGCTCCCCATTAGTTCTATCGCGCCAGCAGGCGGGCCGATAAAAACAATGCCAGCTTCTTCACAGGCTTTTGCAAAACCTGAGTTCTCTGAAAGAAAACCATAACCGGGATGCACGGCACCGGCACCAGTTCGTTTGGCGGCATCAATGATTTTGTCACTCACCAGATAGGATTCATTCACGGCAGCTGCACCGATACAAACTGCTTCGTCGGCGGCAATGACATGAGGTGCGTAGCGATCCGCTTCACTGAAAACTGCGACTGTCTGATAGCCTAGGTCTTTTGCGGTGCGAATGACTCGAACCGCTATTTCACCTCGGTTCGCGATCAAGATTTTGCTAAACATTGTATTTGTTGTCTCCATTTCGTGGCCGCTTATTCGGCCCAGCGCGCTTTGCGCTTTTGAATAAATGCCATTGTGCCTTCTTGCCCTTCAGGGCCTTGCACGGCTTTCGCAAAGCTCTCTGCAGCGCCATCAAGTAGCGCGTTAAGGTCGGTCTTTCCAACACTGAGAATCAGTTCTTTGGTTATTCGATTAGCCTGAGGTGCGCAACTTTTTACTTGATCAAGCGCTGTATCGATCGCTGTAGCAAGCTCCTCGTTACTATTCACGCATTGATGCACAATACCAAGCTCTTTCGCTTCGGATCCTTTGAATCGCGCAC
>NZ_LWFU01000859.1:0-1028 GCF_001635135.1 Oleiphilus sp. HI0080 | reverse complement strand
AGATCGTGTGACAAGCGGTGCTCTGTTAGTTGCGAAAAATAGCCGAGCGAATAGTGCGCTTTCGCAACTATTTCAATCAAAAACGGTCGACAAAGTTTACCTCGCCATTAGTGATAAAAAACCCAAGAAGAAACAGGGGCTTATATCGGGAGATATGGAGAAATCGAGGGGCGGTAGCTACAAGCTCTGCAGAACACATCTTAACCCCAGTGTTACGCGGTTTTACGCATGCCCGTCTGATGAAGGATGGGGGTTTTGGTTAATGCCGCAGACAGGGCAAACCCATCAACTTCGTGTCGCATGCAAGTCTTTAGGTAGCCCTATCCTTGGTGATTCGCGTTACGGTGGTACTTCGGCTGAACGATGTTTTTTACACGCATACCAGATCAAATTTCGATATCTCGATGAGGATTACTGTATCCATGCGGAGCCTTCCGAACCGATGTTTCTAAAGGTGCTAGAAAAACTCCGGCAGCGGAAAGAGCTAAAACAAGGGCTTTAGTCGTTCGTTGCTCGTCGTCTCAAGGCTAATCGCCGGCAACGTGTCCCTCGCGTCGCTCATCCGCCGCACCTATCAAACGCGCATTCGCTTTGTCGATTTTTATCACATGGAGACCTGAATTGAGATCGCGCTCTTGTGTCTCGTATCCCATTTTTTTAAAACGAGCGACCAACTCGTCATCCAACTTCAGCTTCTCTACATCCATTTGCCCATATCGGTTACTGATATGCGCTGCATTGATCGCGTTATAAGGGTGCTGATTCCACATTAAAGTGCGTATCAGCGAGTTGGCAACATAGTTAATGATCCTTGATCCACCGGGCGATCCAATGGCCATTTTGGGGGCGCCGGTTTCCATAACGATGGTGGGGGCCATCGACGATCTAGGCCGCTTTGCAGCTTGAACACGGTTCGCGATCAAACCTTGTTCGTTTTCATACGAGAATGAAAAATCTGTTAGCTCATTGTTTAACAAGAAACCATTCACCATCAATCTTGAACCGAATCCATTTTCGATCGTACTGGT
>NZ_LWFU01000858.1:0-16287 GCF_001635135.1 Oleiphilus sp. HI0080 | reverse complement strand
AACAGGCAACAAGCTTTTTCCACCCGCTCTTAGAGCCTTTACGGCGCCGCCATCAAGAACAACATCACCTTTTGTTTGCAGATGGCCTGCAAGCCATTGCTTCCGAGCTAACTGTCGATCCGTACTCGCCCGGAAAAGCGTCCCAACACTCTCTCCTTCAAAAAGACGCGTCAACACATTTGGGATTTTACCACCCGCCACGACTGTAAACGCGCCCGAACGCGCAGCGAGCCGCGCCGCTCGAAGCTTAGTTTGCATACCGCCACGCCCCAAAGCACCGGAGACACCACCCGCCATTGCATCAAGATTCTCGTCATCCGCTCTCACTTCAGAAAGTAAACGAGCATCGGAATGCTTACGAGGATCACGATCAAACATGCCATCCTGATCGGTTAAAATGATCAACCCATCCGCATCAACCAAATTGGTCACTAAAGCACCGAGCGTATCATTGTCACCAAACCGAATTTCATCCGTCACTACCGTATCGTTTTCATTGATAATAGGAACAGCGCCTAGATCGAGCAACGTCGTTATCGTACTTCGCGCATTTAGGTAACGCTTCCGATCCGACAAATCATCATGGGTAAGAAGAATCTGAGCAGTGCACCTTTGGTGCTCGCCAAAATAACGCTCATAGGCATTGACCAAGCCCGTCTGCCCAACGGCTGCCGCAGCCTGCAGAAGATTAAGCTGAGAGGGTCGAGACTCCAACCCGAGGCGCACCATACCTTCCGCTACCGAACCGGATGACACCAGTACAATTTCAACGCCATGATCGAGAGCCGAAACCATCTGCGTTACCCATTCTTGAATCGAGTCGTGTGCTAGTCCACGCCCATCATCCGTCAATAACGCGCTACCAATTTTCACAACAATCCGCTTAGCGGACCTCAACTTATCACGCGTCTCATTTTTATTTAACTGACTCACAATTCTCTATTCACCCACGTTAAGGCGCATACTCCACTTCGACATCATAATCGTCTTCATCAAAGTCATCGTCATCATCTAAGTCCTCACCCTGAGCGCGACGAGTCTTTCTCGCAGCCTTATACTCTTCTAAGCGCACCCGCGCTTCATGCTGCATAGCTTCTTTCAAACCAGCCTCTAACTCAGCCAACTCCTCATCGTTAGCCTCTGCCTCTGCTTTTGCATCAATCCAGCGCATAATATCCCAGGTCAACGCTTCAAGACCTTCCTTGTTCAACGCCGAAACTCGATATACCGGCCCTTTCCAGCCGAGCGCCTGAACCAACTCATCACAACGCTGCTCTCGCTCTTCTTCAGGAACCATATCTAGTTTATTCAGCACAAGCCAACGCTCTCTTGAGGCCAGCGTTGGACTAAAACCTTCAAGCTCTCCAACAATTTCCTCTACGGCTTCTTTAGGCTCTTTCCCATCATAGGGAGCCATATCAACAACATGAAGCAGCAAGCGTGTGCGCACCAAATGCTTTAAAAATCGAATCCCAAGCCCTGCACCATCAGATGCACCTTTGATCAAACCGGGGATATCTGCCATCACGAAGCTTTTATGTGACTCGACACGCACCACACCTAGATTAGGCACAAGAGTCGTAAAGGGATAATTGGCAACCTTCGGCTTTGCCGCCGAAACAGACCGAATCAAAGTCGACTTACCAGCATTCGGAAGCCCCAGCAAACCGACGTCAGCAAGCACTTTCAGCTCTAATCGAATATTGCGCTTCTCACCGGGTTTGCCTGGCGTCGTTTGTCGCGGCGCACGATTGGTACTCGACTTAAAACGCGTATTCCCCAATCCATGCCAGCCGCCTTGTGCGACAACAAGTTGCTGCCCGATCTGAGTTAAATCACCAAGTACTTCTTCGGTATCCACATCAAAAACACTTGTCCCAACAGGAACGCCTAGAATCAAGTCTTCACCTTTGGCACCAGTACAATTACGGCCTTTTCCGCCTTCACCTGATTGCGCGCGATATTGACGAACAAACCGATAATCGATCAGCGTATTCAAACCATCATTTGCTTCCAAGATGACAGAGCCGCCATCACCACCATCCCCACCATCAGGACCGCCCTTGGGAATATATTTTTCTCGACGAAAACTTAAACAGCCATTTCCGCCCTTTCCGGCCTCTACAGAGATCGCGGCTTCATCTACAAATTTCATATCTATCCTTTCACAGCGAAAGTGTTAGAAACAGTTTAACTGCTGTACGCCCACGCGCTACAAAAACACAAAAAAAAAGCCCCGCTATGCGGAGCTTTTTCTAATAAGGCCGACCTTATTCCGCTGCTACGATTTCCACGTATTTACGGTTCTGAGGACCTTTTGTGACGAACTGAACAACACCATCTGCAGTTGCGAACAAAGTGTGATCTTTACCAAGACCAACATTGTTACCTGCGTGGAAACGCGTGCCACGCTGACGCACAATAATGCTACCAGCTGAAACTTCTTGGCCGCCGAAGCGCTTAACGCCTAAACGTTTACTTTCCGAATCGCGACCGTTCCGGGTACTACCACCCGCTTTTTTGTGAGCCATTAGATTACTCCTTACGCTACCTGATTCGCACTAGGTGCAAACAACTTAGCCTTTAATTCCAGTGATTTTCACCTCAGTGTACCACTGACGGTGACCCATTTGCTTCATGTGGTGCTTGCGACGCTTGAACTTCATGATCTTCACTTTGTCATGACGACCATGACTAACAATCTCTGCTGTCACTTTAGCGCCTTTCACGTTTGGCTCACCGATTTTTACATCGTCGCCGTTCGCTACTAGCAATACACGATCGAAATCAACTTTAGCGCCCGTCTCAAGCTCAATCTTCTCGAGCTTAAGGACTTCGCCCTCTGTAACACGATGCTGTTTACCACCGCTTACGATAACTGCGTACATTTTCTTCTCCAAAATATATTCTCCCTCGTCGCGACTGATAGCCGCCATGTCGTCATTTCTTCGCTTCAGTGAACCTGATTGCGCATCTGTTTCTAAAGGAAGCTCTTCGGCAACCCTATAACAGAGAATGACCTCGCTATTTGAGGGGCGCGTGATTCTAAGACAAGCATTAATCAAATGCAAGCGGGTGTTTGGCATTAAAGGACTTATCTTGACACCGAGGCGCGGTACTCATAGCATTTGCCATCGCAGCGCGCCGTATGCCCGCCAACCACTCTAAAACTAGAACTAATTAATGCAGCTAACAGACATCTACAAAAGCGTCGAAAGCGAGTTCGATGCGGTCAACAGCCTTATTATCGAACAACTCTCTTCCAGAGTGCCGCTTGTTGAAAAAATCGCACAATACATCGTTGAAAGCGGCGGCAAACGGATGCGACCATTGGTAACGCTACTGACAGCGAAAGCCTTAGGTAAAAGCGACCAAGACACCATCAAACTTGCGTCAATTATCGAGTTTCTGCATACCGCCACACTCTTACATGACGACGTCGTTGACACCTCGGACCTAAGGCGCGGTAAAGCAACAGCAAACGCGAATTGGGGCAATGCCCCAAGCGTACTTGTAGGGGACTTCCTTTATTCGCGCGCTTTTCAAATGATGGTTGAGATAGGCAACATGGGGGTCATGTCTGTCCTCGCCAACGCAACTAATGTGATTGCTGAGGGCGAAGTATTCCAATTAATGAATGCGAAAAACCCAGACATCAGCGAAGAGCAGTATTTCGATGTTATCGAATACAAAACAGCCATGCTTTTCGTGGCGGCATCGCACGGCGCCGCTAAACTTGGTAGTGCTTCAGATACCCAACAACAAGCCGCAAAAGACTTTGGTTTGCAATTAGGGCTTGCCTTTCAACTCGTCGATGACATCCTCGACTACTCTGGCGATATAAAGCAGATGGGCAAGAACACTGGAGATGATCTTGCCGAGGGCAAGACTACATTACCGCTTATCTTTGCAATGCGCGAAGGCTCAGAACAGCAACGCACTTTCATTCGAAATGCGATCCGCAGAGGAGAGCGAGAAGCCATTAGCGAGGTAATCGCCATTGTTCAGGCTACCGGCGCACTAGAATACACCTTAGAAGCCGCAGAGAAATGTAAGAACAAAGCTATTGATGCTGCGCAACAACTTGGTCAGAATATTCATAGTGAAGCCTTGGGCTATATTGCGGAACTTAGTGTTAACAGGGATAAGTAGGTATCCTGCTCACTCGCCGCCTAAGCCTCGAACCACCAACTTCAGGTTGAGTCCATAGCATGAGAACGTTGTCAGAAATCGATGCATCCTTCCTCTTTCTAGAGAGCAGTAGAGCACCTCTGCATGTTGGCGGCACATACATATTTCGCAAAAAGAGCACTCGATCTCGATTCAATTTCGATAGATTTAAAGCCATTGTTGAATCAAAACTGGGCAATGAAACGTTCTTTCGACAAAAGCTGGTTGAGGCGCCGCTAAACAATGAATTTCCTATTTGGTGCGATGACCCGAGTTTCAAACTATCGAATCATGTTCACCATATTCAACTGAGCGCACTGCAAAACCCATGCTCACTAGATGAGCTTGCCGCCAAAATCCTCAACACCCCCCTTGAAAGACATCAACCTCTTTGGCAAGCCTACTATGTAGATGGACTCGAGAACGAACCCAACTGCGACAAGACCCACTTCGCTCTAATTTTGGTAACACACATTGCCGCTCTCGACTCCGCCACCGGAGAAGATGTTCTTAGCCAACTCCTTGATGTGAGCCCCCATGTCAGCAAGCTAACTAAGCCCGAACCTTGGGCGCCAGCAGCACTACCAGAAACAAGCTCAATACTGGAAGCGGCTTACAACAAAGCGTTGACCATTCCCACTGCATTGACCAACATGCTTAAAGACACCGCATCGTCCGCATTTTATGGCGTGCTCTACGAGAACCTTCAACGACTGAATCTTCCCGCCGCACTATTAAGTGTTGCGACAACACCTCTCAACAAGAAAGTCACAAGCAAACGTGTAAATGACAACCTCCACCTGTCATTTACAACCGTTCGAGAGCTCAGGCAGGGACTGGAAAATGTCACAACGAACGACATCCTAATCGGGATTTGCGCAGAAGCACTGCATTGCTATTTAAAAGACCACAATGTACTACCTAAAGCGCCACTCATTGCCCTTTCTCCAATCTCAGTACGCTCAACAAGCCTTAATTACAAATCAGGCAAACAACTCACAGCAAGCTTGTTCTCGCTAATCACAAATGAGCCACATCCAATCAAGCGGATTCGAGAGATTCACGCGATGGCAACGGACTCTAGTCACTACGATGACGCGATATCGGCAAATAGATTAACCGAGTTGGTACCGACAAATATGACCGCGCTCTCTGCTCGCGTCTACTCGGAATTTTTGCTCGCGCAAAAGTTTAAACCGATGTTCAACCTGCCCATCATCAATATTCCAGGGCCACAGTTTCCACTTTACTTTGAAGAAAACGAGCTCGTATCCCTTTCAAGTAGTAGCCCACTGTTTGACGGCATAGGCCTCACGATCACGATCATTAGCTACAACGGCCGTTACAACATTAACTGCACTTACTGCCCAGATAATTTTATTGGCGACAAAGCGTTTTCTAGCTATTTAAAGGAAGCTACTGCGCGAATTGAATCGATGCAAAGTGAAGACGTAACGATTGAAGCGGAATCAGAAGCGAACCGCTCTCTCGTGACAGGTATTATCGATGACATAACAGGCATCGTCGGCGGTCTGTTCTCCTCCGCCGAAGAAATCAAATAGTGTGGCAAAAATAGCTTACACAAACACCATCTAAAGTGAGGCTGGGTGCTACTTAAAAGCCCACTTAAGAAAAGCCTTTTTATCCTCTGTTGAAGCGCCTTCCCAAATCACTTTCATGGCCTCAAGTGGCGGCAAGCCTGCAGCCTTCGACTCAAGCTGACCTGCTTGGACGCCGGCAACCGCCACCTGCTCGCCCATCTCCTGCTCTACCTGCTTGACGTACAGATCCGAAGCACCGAGAACATTACCCTGACTATCCACCAGGTTCGCTGTAAATCTCTCGGCAAACGCTCGTGCCTCACGAATGTTTTCAACATCATCAAACTCAAAACTCAAGCTATCGCCAGCCTTCACTTCAATCTCAACAACCTGTGCTGGCGACTCGACAGCCTCTGAGCGAGGACCGTCCTGCCCCTTAGGCGCCACTGACCAAACACTCGTATAATTAAAGACTATGCGATGCTTCCCCGGCTTCAGTGCGTACATAGTCTCTATATTCGACAATAAGTACGTCGTCATTTCTGTACCATCGATTTCGATGACCTCGATATTGTCACTCGCAGTAAGGATGGCGACATCTTTATCTGGTAGCGCTGCACCTTCATATGTTTTGACAGGTTTTCCGGTACACGCAGACACCATTGCCACGATCACAAGCAGCAGGATCCCTCTAAGACTTCGCATAATCATGTTCTCTTATTCAATGTAATTCACTACCCTGCATTTTGAACTTAGCGCCGAGCGCTTTCAATGATTTCCGAATAGAACGCCCAAAGCTAAAGATAATTTCACCCAACAAAACGTAAAGCGAGACTTGGTTGGTTGATTTTTAACCGACATCATCTAAATTTAAAGGACTTAGGGGAGGTATCGTAACAATGAATCAAGCAGCTCATCGCCACGGCGAATCCGGAGACGTTCCATTTCGAAGCGATCGTTTTTTTTGTGCAGGCCAAAAATGGTATTTTTCAACACGAGAAGGCTTTGATAGTGGCCCATACGCATCAAAAGAACGCGCAGAGGCAAGTCTTGAGCGGTTCCTCTCAGTAGTTCAACGCCTACCAAAAACCCACTAGGCAAACAATGGTCTAATTCCAAAGATAGGCGACCGCCTGGAGAGCGATCAACGCATATATCCCGGCAACCAGATCATCTAACATGATCCCAAAGCCGCCATGTACCTTTGCATCCAACTGCTTGATCGGTGCTGGCTTCCAGATATCGAACACTCGAAATAAAATAAATCCAAGTATTACCCATAGGATACCCTTGGGCGCGGCCATCATAGCGATCCAATAACCAACAAACTCATCCCAAACAATTCCTCCGTGATCATGCACACCAAGAGCCTTGCTCGCAACTTCGCAGAGATAACAGCCAACAACAAAGGCAACTAAGCACACCAGCACATAGGGGAGAATTGGAAGATCCGCTATCAAAAAGTAGAATGGCACCGCAGCGAGCGTACCAAAGGTTCCAGGCGCCTTTGGCGCACAACCACTTCCAAAACCAAACGCCAACAGACAGCGAGGATCCTTCAATAAACTCAAAGGGATGCGCACTTTATCCAAAATGATCGAATCCTTTAACATTCGGTGCCCTGTGATAGACACCATTTTTATATAACCGTACACGCTCGCCTGTATGCTCAATCGGGCAATCCAACATATACCCAATCTTAAACAAGCCTAGCTCTTTGGCAAGGCGCTCTTTATTCGCTGGCATGGTCGCCAACAGCCTGTAATCGTCTCCTCCAGCCAAGGCAAGATTCAACGCCTCCACATCACCCTCTACGCGGCGTAGCGCACCTGAAAGAGGAATGGTATCTAAATCTAAATGACAGGCCAGATCTGATGCCACCGCGAGCTGTTCTAAATCCGCCAAAAGGCCATCAGAAATATCTAGCGCAGCGGATGCATTTCCTACAAGCGCCAAGCCCAATTCGACCTCAGGCCTAGGACAAGCATACGCATTAAACAATCGATGCTCGTCATCACTAAGGGCATCTTGTCTATTAGAAAGAGCGAGCTTCAAGCCTCCTGCTGCGTCTCCAAGACTACCGCTCACATATATGCCGTCAGCCGAACTCGCCGTGCTGCGCTGCAGGTAACGGTCACGCTCTACCAAACCATGCACCTGAATGCTGATAGAGAGAGGACCTTTCGTTGTGTCCCCACCAACCAATTTAAAATCAAACCGATCCGCCAGCTCATAAAGCCCCCGAGAGAACGCATGAAGCCATTGCTCTTCAAACTCGGGAAGCGTTAAGGCTAAGGTGAAGTGGTGAGGCCGCGCACCCATCGCTGCAAGATCACTCATTGCCGAGCCAAGAGCACGCGTCGCTATTTTGTCAGCAGGAAATCCGACAGGAAAATGACGTCCCTCAACCTGCGTATCGATAGAGAAGACGAGACAATGGTTTTCAGGCAGACTAAAAACCGCAGCATCATCACCAACAGATAACTCAAATGCATTAGATTGATGCCGAGAAAAGTAGCGAGAGATCAGGTCGAACTCAGGGCTTTGACGAAATCTTAACCCCATGATTCAAGCACCCGATTAATCATTAGAAACAGCGTCTAAGAGCGTTTTGCGCTCGCCTCGGCAGATCGAAGCTTATTCCCGAGCTTGTCGAGTATTCCATTGACGTATTTATGGCCATCCGTGCCACCAAACTCCTTCGCTAACTCAATCGCTTCGTTAATGACTACTCGAAGAGGAATATCAATGCGATTCATCAACTCAAATGTCCCAACCCTCAGAATAGCAAGCTCGATCGGATCAACATCTGCAATAGCTCGATCAAGGAGAACTTCAAACTGCTGATCAAGCTCATTGACGCACTTAGGGATCGAACGGAATACTTGCTCGAAGTAGGCTTCATCAATCTTTCTGAAATCATTATCCGTTCGGAACTCCGCTTCAATCTGCGATATATTCGCCTGACCAAGCTGCCACTGATAAAGCGCCTGCAACACAAGCTTGCGAGAACGCTTACGCTGTGAAGTCGTGATTTTTCGGGAAGTATTCTGTTCAGAGTCGCTCATTAAATACCCGCATTCTTAAACAAAGTGAGCATTTCCAAAGCAGACATTGCAGCCTCGGCACCTTTGTTTCCGGCTTTCGTGCCCGAACGCTCAATCGCTTGCTCTATGCTGTCAACGGTCAATACCCCGAATGCGATCGGTAAGTTGCACTCAAGAGACACGGCGCTAATGCCTTTAGTACACTCACCAGCAACATACTCAAAGTGCGGCGTTCCACCACGGATCACTGCTCCGAGCGCAACGATCGCATCGAACTTACCAGTTTTAGCTACACGCTGCACCGCTAAAGGCATCTCAAACGCACCAGGAACACGATAAATCTCAATATCGCTTTCGGCGATACCCTGACGAACAAGAGCATCGATCGCCCCCTCTAAGAGGCTCTCAACAACAAAGGCATTAAAACGACCCACGACAAGGGCAAACTTCCCGGAAACTTCTTTAAAATCGCCCTCATGGACTTTGATATTTCGCATGCTAATACTCTTCCTAAAAATGTTATCCGTTGTACGGAATGAATTCAGTTACTTCTAAATCAAAGCCGGACAAGGCTGAGAACTTCACTTTCGGCGCAAGCAATCGCATCTTGCTCACACCAAGATCCCGCAGAATCTGCGAGCCTGTACCGACCGTTAAATAGGCGCCCTGCCCTCCGGACTGAGGCGTGGCCGCATTAAAGAACTCAATCAAGCGCTCTTCCATACTCGCCTCGTAAGTATCTCCCAACAAAACCAACACGCCCGCACCCTCTTCTGCAATCCGCGCCAAGGCATTTTGAACCGACCAAGATTGCGAGCCCTCTTTCAAAACACCAATAGTGTCCCGGAGGATGTCAGGATACTGAACTCGCACGACCGGCGCATCGACATCCTCAACGGAACCTTTCACAAACGCCATGTGCAAATCGCCCTGCAGAGTATCTTTGTAGGTAATCAGATTAAAATCACCATGCTCCGTTTCAATTCGATGCTCCTCTTGCCTGACAACAGTCTGCTCATTCAAAGCGCGATAATGGATCATATCAGCAATGGTGCCGATTTTAAGATCGTGTTTTTTCGCAAACTCTTCCAAATCAGGGCGTCGCGCCATCGTTCCGTCTTCGTTCATTATCTCTACAATCACCGATGACGCTTCAAAGCCAGCCATTCTAGCTAGATCACAACCCGCCTCGGTATGACCTGCACGACTCAACACGCCACCCGGCTGAGCTGCAATCGGAAAAATATGCCCCGGCTGCACGATATCTTCGGGCTTGGTATTGCGACCAACCGCCGTCCTCACTGTATGCGCTCTGTCTGCAGCAGAAATCCCTGTTGTAACACCCTCTGCAGCCTCAATAGAAACCGTAAAATTGGTTTGAAACTGAGCATGATTACTCGCCACCATCAACGGCAAACCTAGGAACCTACAACGCTCCTGCGTCAACGTAAGACAAATAAGACCCCGAGCATGAGTCGCCATGAAATTTATATCTTCTGGACGCACTTGTTCCGCAGCAATGACCAGATCGCCCTCATTTTCGCGATCCTCATCATCCATCAAGATCACCATTTTGCCCTGACGAATATCTTCTACCAGCTCTTCAACAGTGTTGAGCTTCATTCAACCTCCGGTTCAACCGTGCATACTCAGCACGACGATGTATTAAACTTTATAGCCATTACGAGCCAAAAATGCCTCGTCTAATGCTGGCTTTTCTTTTGACTCTGCTAACTGACCTACTTGCAAAAGCCTTTCGGCATATCGAGCCATTAAATCTACTTCCAAGTGCACTTTGGTTCCGGATTTATAACCCGGGATAATTGTATTTGCCGTGGTGTGAGGCACTATATTTAGGGTAAAACCTTTTTCCACAAGACCAGTAACCGTAAGGCTGACGCCATCTACGCAAACCGACCCCTTATTGGCGATATAACGCGTCAGCTCTTGCTCGCATTCGATGGTATAACGCAGGGAGTCCCCCTCGGAACTGACAGCAACTATAGACCCTATTCCATCAACATGCCCACTCACTAAATGGCCACCCAGGGGCTTACTAAGCGTGAGCGCCTTTTCTAAATTGACCGAATCACCAACCCTCATTGAGGCAAAACGCGTGTAACGCAAAGACTCCGCCGAAATATCCGCACAAAAATCCCTAGAAGAAAACTGGGTAACAGTCAGACAGACACCGTTTACCGCAATGCTATCTCCAAGCTGAACATCACTCAAACCAAGAGCTACGCTTTCAATCCGTATGCGCATACCCTCTCGAACACTCTGAAGCTCTGCAATGCGTCCCACCGCCTCAATGATCCCGGTAAACATTCTGCCTATTTCCTCTTCAGCCGATATCGCATTCTTACATCGCACCCAAGCATACGAAGATCATTCAATTCAAGCTCAATCGCTTGATCCATGCGCTCTAAAGGAAGTAGGGCCAAACCTCTTGCCGCACTCCCCATCATCTTCGGCGCCATGTAAATCAACAATTCATCAACTAAGTTCTCAGCTAAAAGATCACCAGCAAGACCCGCACCCGCCTCAACAAACACTTCATTGATCTCTCGCTGCGCAAGCTCTGTCATTAACTGCTTCGCGCTAAAGTGCCCATGCTCATTTAGCGGCAATACTAAGACTTCAACACCGGCCTTGGGCGCAACTTGCTTCGTGATGGTTGATTGGTCAGCGACCACATGAATGACCTGTGCATTGGCATCAAAAACAGCCTCTGAACCACTCAACACGCGTTTTGAATCTAGCACAACGCGCGCCGGCTGCTCTCGACGAGACGCTAATAGTTCAGACTCCCTAACCGTTAACCTCGGGTTGTCTTGCTGGACAGTGCCCGTCGACGTTAGTATCGCGGACGCTCTGGCCCTCCATCGTTGAACATCTCGGCGTGCATCAGGACCCGTAATCCACTGGCTTTCTCCCGATTCCATCGCCGTTCTTCCATCGACACTCATCGCCATTTTTAATCGCACAAAAGGTCGCCCTTCGGTCATGCGATAAACAAAACCCTGATTCAGGTCTCGCGCCTGATCTTCAAAAAGGCCGCTAGCAACCTGGATCCCTGCCTCAGCGATTCTTTTCATACCCCTTCCCGACACATTTGGATTAGGATCTTGCATGGCTGCAACAACCCGCGCCACATTCGCTTTAATCAAAGCATCTGCACAAGGAGGTGTACGCCCCTGATGACTACAGGGTTCTAAAGTTACGTAAGCTGTCGCGCCTTTCGCACTACTCCCCGCCTGATTCAGTGCGTGGATTTCTGCGTGCGCCTCTCCAGCTCGCACATGATATCCTTCACCAACAACACGGCCATTTTTCACAAGCACGCAACCGACTCGCGGGTTAGGGTGGGTTGAATATTGGCCAAGCCTTGCGAGCTGCAATGCACGGGACATGAAACGACGATCGTCTGCAGACCAACAAGCCATTACGATGCACTCACTAAGGGGGAGCAGTTATTTCGCGCTCTCAGAGGCATCGCTTTTTGACAAGCGATCAATTTCCTCTTTGAACTCATTGATATCCTGAAAGCTACGATATACCGAAGCAAAGCGAACGTATGCAACCTCGTCAATATCACGTAACTCTTTCATGACCTCTTCACCAATTCGAAGCGACTTAAGCTCACGCTCTCCAGTCGCGCGCAATCGATACTTGATGTTATTGATCGCCTTCTCGATGGACTCAATACTGACTGGTCGCTTTTCGAGAGCTCGCTGAATCCCTCGATTCAGTTTTTCTTCATCAAAAGGTTGGCGTGTTCCATCCTGCTTAACAACCCGCGGCATGACTAACTCCGCAGTTTCGAAGGTAGTGAAACGCTCTTTGCACGAAAGGCATTCACGACGACGCCTCACTTGATCACCTTCGGCGACCAAGCGAGAGTCATATACCTTTGTATCTGTTGCCTTGCAAAATGGACAGTGCATCGGGCGCTTTTTGCTCCGTTAAGCTTCGAAAACGATTAGTTAGCGTAAACAGGCAAACGCTTGCAAATGGCCTGCACTTTTTCTCGCGTCGAATCAATCACTGATTGATCTTCCGGATCTTTTATCAAAGCATCAAGTACATCACACATCCAACCAGCAAGTTCGGCGCAGTCACTTTCTGCAAACCCACGACTCGTGATTGCAGGAGTACCAATGCGTAAGCCACTCGTCACAAACGGGGACCGAGGGTCATTTGGTACTGAGTTTTTGTTTACTGTGATATGCGCTCGGCCTAACGCCGCATCTGCATCCTTACCGGTGATATCCTTATCGATCAGGTCAAGCAAAAACAAATGATCATCCGTGCCGCCGGATACCACCTTATAGCCACGATCCATTAAAACACTGACCATCGCCTGTGCGTTAGTGACAACTTGTTGCTGATAGGCTTTGAACTCTTCCGACATGGCTTCTTTGAAGCATACCGCTTTGGCCGCGATCACATGCATCAACGGACCACCCTGACTTTCAGGGAACACAGCGAAGTTGAGCTTTTTCTCAAGATCCTCATTCGCCTTTGCTAGAATCAAACCTCCACGAGGACCTCGGAGCGTTTTGTGTGTCGTTGTTGTTGTGACATCCGCAATACCAACGGGGCTCGGATATACGCCGCCTGCCACAAGACCAGCAATGTGCGCCATATCAACAAACAAGTAGGCTCCAACACTGTCTGCGATGTCGCGAAAACGCTGCCAATCAACAACACGGGAATATGCAGAGAAGCCAGCAATGATCATTTTCGGCTGATGTTCTTTAGCAAGCGCTTCGACCTGCTCATAATCAATCTCGCCCGTTGCTTCATTCAAGCCATATTGGACTGCATTATAAATTCTTCCAGAAAAGCTCACTGAAGCACCGTGAGTTAAGTGACCACCGTGGGCAAGGCTCATACCAAGAATCGTGTCGCCAGGCTCACAAAGAGCCATGAAAACAGCAGCGTTCGCTGAAGAACCGGAATGCGGCTGCACGTTTGCAAAATCAGCACCAAACAAAGCCTTTGCACGGTCAATTGCTAACTGTTCGACAACATCAACATGCTCACAACCACCGTAATACCGCTTACCTGGGTAACCTTCAGCGTATTTGTTCGTCAAGTAAGAACCCTGCGCTTCCATAACTCGGGGACTTGTGTAGTTTTCAGAAGCAATCAATTCGATGTGATCTTCCTGCCTTTTGGCTTCAGCATCCATCGCCGCCAACAACTCATCATCAAATCCAGCAATGCTCATATCTTGGGTAAACATCTAGCGCCTCTTTTCATACTCAACAACGTTCAGTCGGTTTTGGCCGATCTCGAACAGACAATATCAGGCTTCCAACGTACATTTTTTGTACAAGCCATTTTAAAAGCGCGTCATTTTAAATGATTTTTATAGCAACATCACGACATTTATAAGAACAAGCACATTGAAAACGACTAGACTCATATGCTATCGAAACGCGCTCACTCGTTGCCTTGAACTTGCTTTTTCGCTAGTGTGCGCGTCATCAGATTTCGCGTTGAATGCGAGTCTAAGAAATTAAGCAAAGGAGCTTCTGAATGGCACAGTACGTGTTCACTATGAATCGGGTTGGTAAGGTCGTCCCACCCAAACGCGAAATCCTCAAAGATATTTCCTTGTCTTTCTTTCCAGGCGCAAAAATTGGCGTACTTGGTCTGAATGGCGCAGGTAAATCCACTCTACTTAAAATTATGGCGGGCGTTGACCAAGATTATACGGGCGAAGCGCGCCCACAACCCGGAATCAAAGTGGGCTACCTCCCTCAAGAGCCGCAACTTGATGAAGAAAAAGATGTTCGCGCAAACGTTGAGGAAGGGCTTCGGGAACTTAAAGACGCACTGACTAGACTCGATCAAGTCTATGCTGAATACGCTGAGCCGGATGCAGACTTCGACGCACTCGCTGCAGAACAAGCGAAGCTGGAAGCGATCATCGAAACTGGCGACGGCCATAATCTAGAGCGGACACTAGAAGTTGCCGCGGACGCCCTTCGTCTGCCACCCTGGGATGCCGATGTTGCCACGCTATCAGGCGGCGAAAAGCGCCGTGTAGCGCTTTGCCGCTTACTTCTCTCTAAGCCAGACATGCTTCTTCTCGACGAACCGACCAACCATTTGGATGCAGAAAGCGTTGCATGGCTTGAACGCTTTCTTCACGACTACCCAGGTACCGTAGTGGCCATCACACACGATCGATACTTTCTCGACAACGTTGCCGGCTGGATTCTTGAACTGGATCGAGGCCACGGTATCCCCTTCGAAGGGAACTATTCTCAATGGCTCGAAGCCAAAGAGAAACGCCTTGAGATTGAGCAAAAGCAAGAAGATGCGCGCCAACGCAGTATTAAATCTGAGCTGGAGTGGGTTCGCAGCAACGCCAAAGGGCGTCATGCGAAGAGCAAGGCTCGCCTTCAGCGCTTTGATGAACTCAACTCGCAAGAAACCCAAAAACGCAATGAGACCATGGAAATATACATCCCACCAGGCCCTCGCTTGGGCGATGTAGTAATCGAACTCGATGCCGTCAGCAAACAATATCGCGACAAACTTTTGTTCAAAGATCTTAGTCTTTCCATCCCGCCTGGCAGCATCGTTGGCGTGGTCGGAGGCAATGGCGCAGGCAAATCGTCTTTGTTCAAGCTTATCGCCGGCGCGGAACAGCCTGACAGCGGAACCATCCGTCTTGGCGAGACCGTTCAGGTAGGCTACGTCGAGCAAGGTCGAGACCTGAGCAATGATAAAACCGTGTGGGAAGAAGTGAGTGGCGGCAACGACATGATTACCATAGGTAATTATCAAACTCCTTCCCGCGCTTACATCAGTCGCTTCAATTTTCGCGGCAATGACCAGCAAAAAAGGGTCAGCGAACTTTCAGGAGGGGAAAGAAACCGATTGCACTTGGCGAACACACTGAAACAAGGCGCAAATGTCTTGCTCCTCGATGAACCAACAAATGATCTCGACGTTGAAACCCTTAGGGCGCTCGAAGAGGCTATTCTCGCTTTCCCAGGCAGTGCCATTGTAATCTCGCACGATCGCTGGTTCCTAGATCGTATTGCCACTCACATTCTCGCCTACGAGGGAGATAGCGAGGTGATCTGGTTCGAAGGCAATTACACCGAGTATGAAGCCGACTTTAAGTCGCGAAAAGGCGAGCAAGCCAAAACACCCACTCGCGTTAACTATAAAAAGTTAGCCTAGTCACACTAGCGTATTTGCGATAGGGGACTATAGAACCTATAGTAAATACGCTTAGTCACTCTCTAGCCCACAACAGGTAATGAATGCATGTCAGAAACTCAAGAACACCAAGAAAGACGACAGTTCAGCCGAATACTATTCAATGCTGAGTGCACGATAAGTCAAGACGGCATGATGTGGTCGACAGAGTTAGAGGATATCTCGCTAAAAGGCGTGCTGATCAGCAAACCTGAAGGCTTCTCAATGAAAGGGAACAAAGCATTTGATGCAAGTATCAAGCTTGCAGGCGACCAACAGTGCATCAACATGAAACTCGTCTT
>NZ_LWFU01000857.1:0-638 GCF_001635135.1 Oleiphilus sp. HI0080 | reverse complement strand
TTGGGCTGGTTCTTTTTGCCTTTTTAGCATTCATGGCTTGGCTGGCAGATCAGCTTTTCTCTGATCGTGGTGCGTACATCCACGTAGGTGCCTTAATCGGCTCGATCATGGCGGGTAATGTTTTCTTCGGCATCATGCCTTCGCAACGTGCGCTGGTTGAAGCGGTGCAACGCGGCGAAGCGCCTGATCCAAAATACGGTGCGTTCGCCAAGTTACGTTCCACTCATAATAACTACCTCACACTGCCGCTGATCTTCATCATGATCAGTAACCACTACCCGATGACCTATTCACACGAATACGGCTGGGCGGTATTGGCAGCGATTATGTTTATTACCGGCTTTGCGCGTCATTTCTTCAACTTGCGGCATCGCGGTCAATTCAAACCGATGATTCTTGTCATTGCAGCGCTTTTACTCGTTGCACTTGCGGGCGTTATGGCGCACACCAAAAAAGTGGTTGTTCCATCTACAAATGCAACGGTCGTCAGTGATACCAAGGCAATGGAAATCGTTGCCGCTCGCTGCGCCAGCTGCCATGCAGTACAACCAACGCAGCCGGGGTTTGAAGCTGCAGGCGCACCAGCAGGTGTTGTACTTGAAGAACTCGATACGGTTGTCGCGATGAAGCAAAAACTC
>NZ_LWFU01000856.1:0-694 GCF_001635135.1 Oleiphilus sp. HI0080 | reverse complement strand
GGCAGTACGGATAACAACTGGTTGTCCGAGCGTGGCGTGAGCATTTGGAATGAGTGGGCGACCGAAGAGGGCGACCTTGGGCCGATTTATGGTAAGCAATGGCGCAGCTGGGCAGGCCAGGATGGCCGCGTTGTAGATCAAATTTCTGATTTGATTACCCAAATCAAAACCAAGCCGAATTCCCGGCGTTTAATTATCTCGGCTTGGAATCCGACCGAGCTACCGGACGAGTCTATCTCACCTCAAGAAAATGTGCATGAGGGGCGTATGGCGTTGGCTCCGTGCCATTGCTTGTTTCAGTTCTACGTTGAGAACGGGCGCTTGTCGTGTCAGCTTTATCAGCGAAGTGCTGATTTATTTCTAGGTGTCCCGTTTAACATCGCCAGTTATGCCTTGTTAACGCACATGATTGCGCAGCAATGTGATCTTGATGTGGGTGATTTTGTGCACACATTTGGTGACTGCCATCTGTACAGTAATCACCTTACGGACGAGATTGTGTTTGAGCAATTAAGACGAACTCCAAGAGCGTTGCCAAAACTCAATATCAAGCGTAAACCGGAGAGCATCTTCGGTTATGAGTTTGAGGATTTTGAAGTACTTGATTACGATCCGTATCCTGGAATTCGTGCTCCGATTGCGATCTAAGAACTGAAGGCTGACTTAATTATGCGTATTTCCCTCATTGTGGCCT
>NZ_LWFU01000855.1:0-545 GCF_001635135.1 Oleiphilus sp. HI0080 | reverse complement strand
GCAGCAGATACTTGGGGGTGGAGGGGCATCTTCGCGGTGCATACGTGGATTTCAGTCAAGCCAAGTAATGCGGATACTTATACTGTTTTGGAAGTGGTCGGATGGCGTGCGAAGTGGGGTGTTCCTGTATTGCGTGTCGAGTCTGATCTGCCTGACAGACATTGGTATGGCGCAGAGCCCGAACTTGTTTATGAAAAACGAGGAGAGGGGGTGGACGAGATCATTAGTCAGATTTTAGAAGCCTCTCTTGATTACCCTTGGGCCAACGAATATGTAGTGTTTCCCGGCCCAAATAGCAATACGTACCCCGCATGGTTAGCCGAGCAAGTCGACGGCTTTGATCCTGACTTGCCATTTCGTGCGATCGGTAGCGGTTGGACGCCATAGCGACCGTTGATCGTCTGATTTTTCATCTGTTGATCGTCTGTAAGCCGACCTATTTACGAGTCTTGCTCGCACTCAGCAGCGAGCATAAATTCTACCGCTTTGCGGGCATGGATCGCTGTCGTGTCGAATAGAGGTGTGTCGGTATCGGCTTGCTCAAC
>NZ_LWFU01000854.1:0-420 GCF_001635135.1 Oleiphilus sp. HI0080 | reverse complement strand
CCAATACCTGCAAATAGATCGATAAAGGTGAACTTTGCATTGTCATAATGCCGAGGCTTTTGGGGAAGCATGTCAGCTAGCAGGGCGGCTTCATGCTCGCTGAAAGTTCGATCTAGTTTACCCTTAAGAATCCGGTTTATTGTTTCACGACACCAATCGGCTTCCACGAGCGGGTTCAAAAATTCAGCGATCTGCTTTTGGTCATAAACCTCTAGCAGCCTTTTTAATAAATCGATTGTTTCTTCTTTGTTCAGCATGTTTTCTCTCTGGGTCAATCGAGTGACAAGCTAACATTCGTTTGGGTTGGTTTGCAATAAGCGTTTAGGTAATTTGGTCAGGATTATTTGCCAGAATTTTGCTCCTAGATTTTTTGTGAAGAAGTTGCGTTGGTTATGACCAAATATTAAATCAGATACACGC
>NZ_LWFU01000853.1:0-944 GCF_001635135.1 Oleiphilus sp. HI0080 | reverse complement strand
GCTGGTAGCGCTGAGGTCTGTTTTGGCAATCATGCATCACCCTCGATGCTCACTTCGACGGTTTGACCTTCAGCGACAAAGGCTTGGCCTACTACAAT
Source organism: Oleiphilus sp. HI0080 (assembly GCF_001635135.1). NCBI lineage: Bacteria > Pseudomonadati > Pseudomonadota > Gammaproteobacteria > Oceanospirillales > Oleiphilaceae > Oleiphilus > Oleiphilus sp. HI0080. Next base: position 846 of record NZ_LWFU01000853.1, on the reverse strand, counting down.
GAGTCGCAGCTGCTCAGGTAAGCCGGATAACCAAACGCCATCACTGTCGTTTTTGATGATCTCTACCTCGTGGCGAACCACTTGATTGTTGTCATCCACTGCATTGACGAAGATGCTGCCATCTGCCGCAAGCGAGAGTACAGAAGACGACACCTTGTGCGCTTGCAGTTCGCCAAGGGTAAGTCCGACAGAGGCGCTTTGTCCAAGCCGCATGTTTGCCGCCGGTTTTGCATTCGCTTCGACGCGGAATGTGCGTGTGGCAGGATCGGCATAGCTGGATATGTAGCTCAGCTTACCCTCGATACGTGTTCCATCGAGAAGCTTGGCGGTGAGAGTTTGGCCGACACTCAGCTTTGAAATATGTTGTTGTGGCACCCGTGCGACGATTTTAACTTGGGTATCGTCAATCAGATTAGCAATCGGATCGCCTGCGGAGACGTAGTCTCCAAGTTCAACATGACGTTCATTGACGATGCCAGCAAAGGGAGCACGAATAATCGTTTGGCCAAGCTCTACTTTTATCTGCTTCACAGATGCACGCGCAGCAGCGACATTTGCGACGGCTTGCTCAAGCTGATTGCCAGAGATCATACGTTTGGTTTTGAGCTGGTTCGCGGCTTCCAGTTCTGCTTCTCTTAATTTGAGTTCAGCCTGAGCTTGGTCAAGGCGAGCCTGCCGATCATCTGTGGCGATGTTCACCAAGCGCGTTTCGGCCTTTACACGCGTGCCGTTTTCAATCAACACGGCTTCAATCTTACCGTGTGTCTCTGATTTAACCGTGATCGTGCGCGATGGATTGACGGCGCCTTGTAAAGTGATGCTGTCGGCGACAGGTACGGCCGACAT
>NZ_LWFU01000852.1:0-777 GCF_001635135.1 Oleiphilus sp. HI0080 | reverse complement strand
TACGCAGAGATCGTAGAGCACACCCAAGTAAAACTCCTGGATACAAGAAAAACCCTTCCTGGGCTGCGTGTCGCGCAGAAATATGCCGTGTCTGTGGGCGGTTGCCACAATCATCGAATGGGCCTTTATGATGCATTTCTTATCAAAGAAAACCATATTATTTCTTGCGGCTCTATCGAAAACGCAGTTCAAAACGCCAGAGAACTTGCGCCCGGTAAGCTAGTAGAGATCGAAGTTGAATCTCTCGATGAGCTTGATCTGGCACTTGCAGCGGGTGCAGACGTTATTATGCTGGACAACTTTTCACTCGAAGAAATGAGAGCGGGTGTAGCACGAGCCACCGGAAGAGCGAAGCTGGAAGCATCAGGAAATGTTACCAACTCAACAATCACGCCTATTGCCGAAACCGGTGTCGACTACATATCAATAGGCGCGTTGACGAAGGACGTAAAATCCATCGATTTATCCATGAGATTTTCTGCAGACCAACAAGTGTCGCAATGTTAACAAAACGTTACGGTTTGTATCTCTTAACACATAGATAAACATTTAATTACGTCTAAACTTCTCGCATCAAAAACAAGAGACGCACACTAGCTAAATTGTCGGTGTGCTTTTGTGTCGCGAGAGGCTCCGTTTGTCAAAAGCAAATTCCGATCATGTCGCTTGTTCAAACGAACTAAGCCACGTAGCGATATCGACCAAAAAAAGCCAACACTTTGTCGCATTCGTTGTCGCATTTACCGCTGTATACCTGATCATTGTTAGCTCTCAAGG
>NZ_LWFU01000851.1:0-980 GCF_001635135.1 Oleiphilus sp. HI0080 | reverse complement strand
GAAGACGATGCAGCTATACTTCGGCGTATTTCGTGAGGGAGAAAGTATGCAGAAAGGTCTCAAGCTGCTTGATGAAATCGGAGAGCGCCTCAAGAACGTATACTTGGACGACAAGAGCCAGGCTTTTAACACCGCGCGGATTGAGGCTTTGGAACTCGACAACCTCTATGAAACTGCAGTGGCGACGGCGATTAGTGCTGAGGGGCGTAAGGAGAGTCGAGGAGCGCATGCTCGCAACGACTTCACTGAGCGTGACGATGAGAACTGGCTGAAGCATTCTATCTTCAACCCGGTCACGAAGGAGTTGACTAAGCGGGACGTTAATTTCGCACCGAAAACCGTTGAGGCTTTCCCGCCTAAAATACGTTCTTACTAGGAGATATCAATGTTAGTTAGTATTTATCGATACAATCCTGAGAAAGACCAAGTGCCTTACATGGAAGATGTTGAGGTTGAGATTCCTGAAGGTAAGGATTTGATGGTTCTGGATGTATTGCATCTTATCAAGGCGAAAGACTCTTCTGTTTCCTATCGTCGTTCTTGCCGCGAGGGTGTTTGTGGTTCTGATGGTTTGAACATGAACGGTAAGAATGGTTTGGCATGTATCACTCCTCTTTCAGAGGTGGTGAAGAAGGGTAAATTGGTCATTCGTCCACTGCCGGGTCTTCCAGTTATTCGCGACTTGGTTGTAGATATGTCTATGTTCTACAAGCAGTATGAGAAAATTAAGCCGTTTTTGATCAATGATACACCGCCGCCTGCTATTGAGCGTCTTCAGTCACCAGAAGAGCGCGCTAAGCTAGATGGTTTGTACGAATGTATCTTGTGTGCGTGTTGCTCAACGGCTTGTCCTTCGTTTTGGTGGAATCCTGACAAGTTTGTCGGCCCGTCTGGCTTACTTCAGGCTTATCGCTTTTTGGCAGATTCGCGTGATACAGCAACCTCAGATCGTTTGGCTGAGTTAGATGATCCGTTTAGCG
>NZ_LWFU01000850.1:0-411 GCF_001635135.1 Oleiphilus sp. HI0080 | reverse complement strand
CTGGATGACTTTAAGCATATCAATGACTCGTTGGGCCACTCTTCTGGCGATCGATTATTGATCGAGGTTGCGAAACGATTCCGATCAAGAGTGCGGGATACCGATCACTTATCGCGCCTCGGGGGTGACGAGTTTACTGTTATCGCTCCGCATTTGAAGTGCGCGGAGGATATGGTCCATCTAGCTGAAGATCTCTTAGAGTTAGCGAGCAAGCCGATTACCTTTCAAGGTAAAGAGTTTAAGTTTGGCGCGTCTATCGGTGTCAGTCTCTTCCCAAATGATGGGGAAGAGGTTGAACAACTGATTAAGTATGCGGATGCAGCAATGTATCAAGCAAAAGAAACCGGTAAGTGCAGATACACTTTTTACTCTTCTGAGTTAGATCAGAAGAACCAACACAAACAGCGAATA
>NZ_LWFU01000849.1:0-733 GCF_001635135.1 Oleiphilus sp. HI0080 | reverse complement strand
CGTGCCATCTAAACAGCCGTTATTGCTTCGTTTATGTCTCCCAGTTTTTTTGATCTTGGGTGTCGGCTTAAGCTTCGCGTCACTCAGCACAAGTGATTTGTCTAAAGAGACGTTGGAAAGCAGATACACCAATGAGGCATCCAGATTTGTGCAAATTGATGGTAATCGCGTGCATTATCGTGATGAAGGAAGCGGCCCGGCAATAGTGCTCTTACATGGCACGGCCTCTTCATTACACACTTGGGATACATGGGCCGAGCAGTTACAAGGTTCGTTTCGAATTGTGCGTATGGATCTTCCCGGATTCGGACTCACTGGACCAGATCGACTTGATCGCTATGAAGTCTCCGACGATGTTCGCTTTTTATCTGACTTTTTAAACACACTCAATATAGAAGAAGCACATCTGGTAGGCAGCTCTCTCGGTGGACGCATCGCTTGGCAATATGCGCTTGAACACCCATCCCAAGTAAAAACGCTCACCCTACTGAACGCGCTTGGCTATCAACAGGAAAGTTGGCCACCTGCCATTGAACTCGCTCAATGGCCAGTGATCGACCAGATAATGGAGCATGTTTCGCCACGGTTTATGTATGAAATTGGACTCAAGGAAGTATACTTCGATGCCAGCATAGTGACGGACGAGGTGGTCGATCGTTACTACGAACTCTCTCGCTACCCCGGTAATTTATCGGCCTTTACGCGCCGAGTAAAAGCCCGCCTAGACCAAGAT
>NZ_LWFU01000848.1:0-1008 GCF_001635135.1 Oleiphilus sp. HI0080 | reverse complement strand
TTATCGGGGCGGTGGTCGTTCCTCTGCGCGTGAAACGGCGATGCGTGTTGCGGCAGGTGCCGTCGCTAAAAAGTATCTCAAGCAGGCTTTTGGTATCGAGATCTACGGTTATTTGTCCCAGCTTGGTCCAATCAAAGTTGAGAATGTCGATCTAAGCATTGTAGAAACCAATCCATTTTTCTGTCCAGATGTGAACAAGATTCCTGAGATGGAAACCTACATGCAGGCGTTGAACAAAGAAGGCAATTCTGTTGGCGCGAAGATTACGGTCATTGCTACAGGTCTAATGCCAGGCTTAGGTGAACCAATCTTTGACCGCTTGGATGCCGAAATTGCACACGGTTTGATGAGCATCAACGCGGTAAAAGGTGTAGAGATTGGCGCAGGTTTTGATTCGGTATCGCAAAAAGGCACCGAACATCGTGATGAGATGACCCCAGAGGGATTTCTTAGTAACAATGCTGGCGGTGTATTGGGTGGTATTTCAACTGGCCAAGATATTGTTGCGCATATCGCACTAAAACCAACTTCCAGTATGCGTTTGCCCGGAAAGAGTATTGATCGGTTTGGGAACGCGATCGAAGTGTCTACACATGGTCGTCATGACCCTTGCGTTGGAATTCGCGCGACCCCAATCGCAGAGGCGATGCTGGCGATGACGTTGATCGATCATGTTATGAGACATCGTGCTCAGAATGCAGATGTAACGTGCGAAACACCAATCATTAAAGGTTCGGTATGAAGGTATCCGACTTTGACTTTGAGCTTCCTGAGGAGCTGATCGCAAAGTACCCACCAGAAAAGCGTGGGCAAAGCAGATTGCTCCATGTTGATGGAGTAAGTGGCAATAAACAAGATATGTCTTTTTCTGATTTGCCTAGCTTGTTAAACAAAGGCGATTTACTGGTCTTCAATAATACAAAGGTTGTCCCGGCTCGAATGTACGCTAAAAAAGAGACGGGCGGCGCTCTCGAGATTTTGTTTGAGCGGAAAGTTTCTGAAGATCGG
>NZ_LWFU01000847.1:0-13598 GCF_001635135.1 Oleiphilus sp. HI0080 | reverse complement strand
ACTTTGTTTCCAGTTTAGGCGTTTTGGTCAGAACTTCTCGGATCTGAGCATGGCCCAGCATACTCATCGCATGGTCAAGTGTTTTGCTGAATACAGATGTTTGGCGAGGATTCTGATTGGCTTTACGCATCAAAGTGAGCGAGATCACCGGGTCTGATGCCAGTATTCTTGCGAGATCGAGATAGCTTGGCGATCCCTCATCCATTTGCTTTATGCATGTTGGCGCCAAAGATAATGCAGTAGGGAGCTTGCGCGCTAGAAGGTAGTCAAGCCATTGCGTAATATCGCGCGGATACTGCTTTTTTTCGGACTGTAGTTCGGGCATTTGCCATTGCCTAATAGGTTTCGATGTCGTCTAGTGTAGACAATATATGACGATAGCTCTGCATTCGTGACGAGGAAATTTTGTTGTCCTCTAAAGCTTTTTGAATTGCGCAGCCTGGTTCTTGCTCGTGTTTACAATCACGAAATTTGCAATAGCCAATGAAAGGACGGAATTCGATAAAACCTTCAAGTAACTCATTCTCGGTAATGTGCCAAAGCCCGAATTCTCTAATCCCTGGTGAGTCGACCAGGCGGCCGCCCTGAGGTAAGTGAAATAGCTTTGCAGTAGTGGTCGTATGCGTGCCTTTTCGTGTGTTTTCCGATAACTCTCCTACGCGGATGCTTTGATCTCCTAGAATGGTTCGAATTAGTGATGACTTACCAACACCAGACTGGCCGACGAATACACTGGTGTGGTTGGCAAGCCAAGAAAGAAGCGTTTCGCTGCAGTCCTGCTCATCATTGGCTGAAGTCAGAAGTACCTCATAGCCAAGCGCTTCATAAGTGTTCATCAGGCCGTCAATCAGCTCACGGTTAATGTTGTTGATCAAATCGCTTTTATTGAACAGGATCGCTGGCTTTATGCCTGTGGTTTCCGCAGCAACCAGGTAACGATCAATAAGATTAGCGAAGGGGGTAGGTTCTGGCGCTACGACAATGAGAATGCGGTCAAGGTTGGCGGCAACAGGTTTAAGCTGGCCATAGTTATCTGGGCGTTGAAGTAGGCTTTGGCGTTCAAGTTGGGCTTCAATAATACCGCTATGATCGGTGCCAGGGCGCCAGATAACTTCATCACCAGTAACAAGTGCTTCAATATTTGCGCGCACATAGCAACGATAGATCTCGCCTTTGCTTTCACCCTCTAGTGCCTCGACATCGAGAGTTTGCCCAAAGTGGGCGATGATTAGTCCACGTTGTTCTGCGCCCAGCTCGCCGCCGAGCACTTGATCATTTAATTTGCGTTGTTTTTTTTCTGCACGAGCGGTTTTTTCCGCCTGAATTTTATCGACGCGCCATTGCTGCCGTCGGTTTAGTTTGCGTTTGCTCATGCTAGACCCAAAAAGAAGATTCTGGCGATTCTATCAGTTTTTTGGCTTGCCGGTTGTTTGATATAGGTCTTAGCTATATCTTAGCTTTGAATTTTTCCAAATAGAGAACCAGTTGCATGAAGCATAAAGACAATTTGATTTGGATTGACCTTGAGATGACGGGGCTTGAGCCGGATACGGATCGTATTATCGAGATCGCCACCATCGTCACGGATGCCAATCTTAATACGCTTGCTGAAGGTCCAGTTATGGCTGTACACCAAAGTGATGCGTTGCTAGGCAGTATGGATGAATGGTGCACCAATACGCATGGCGCCTCTGGCCTAACCAAACGCGTGCAAGAAAGTACGATTTCGGAAAAAGAAGCCGAGCAAGCGACTATTCGTTTTTTGGAAGAGTGGGTTGATAAAGGCGCTTCACCTATTTGTGGCAACAGCGTGGGGCAGGATCGTCGCTTTCTCGTAAAGTATATGCCTGAATTAGAAGCCTTCTTTCATTATCGAACTTTGGATGTGAGCACTTTGAAAGAATTGGCGCGACGTTGGAAACCAGAAATTCTGCCCGGATTCAAAAAAGCGGGAACACATTTAGCGCTGGATGATATTCGAGAGTCAATTGCAGAACTTGCTTACTATCGTGAGCATTTTCTAAAGCTCGATTAGCTTATCTGTTCTAATCGATACACTGAGATAGACCCAGACCATTTTTTTGAGAGAACAAACAATGAGTGACCTGATTAAACTAGAGATAAACGATGGCGTTGCACTGCTCACCATGGCGAATGGCAAGGTGAATGCGTTTTCGCACGATATGATAGAGCAGTTTAACGCGGCTCTTGATCGCGTCGAAGAAGCCAAGGCACCCGTAGTGATTGCTGGCAACGAGAAAATGTTTTCCGGTGGCTTTGATTTGAAAGTAATGCAGTCTGGCCCTGAAAATGCGATCGCATTGGTAACAGAAGGTTCCAAGCTAACGCGCAGGTTATTGGCGTTTCCTACTCCGGTCATCTCTGCCTGCACAGGGCACGCTGTCGCAAAAGGCGCATTTGTTCTGCTGTGTAGTGATTATCGAGTTGGTGCTGAAGGCCCTTTCAAGATAGGTCTAAACGAGGTTGCTATCGGTATTACGATGCACCATGCGGGTATCGCGATGGCGAAGCATGGTGTCAGTGATCGTTACCTTAACCGCTCCCTTTACTTAGCTGAGATGTTTGATCCAGAGACTGCAGTTGAAGCTGGCTTTCTTGATCAGCTAGCAGCGCCAGAAAAGGTCGTCGAGACGGCCTTGGCCGTCGCAACGGCCTGCAAGGGGTTGAATATGCGAGCGCATGTCGGAACGAAGCTCAAGGCGCGTTCAGGACTGCTTGCTGAAATGGATCGAGCGATCGAAGTTGATGCGAAAGGCTCGCTTTAGTTTGGCTGAAGTGAAGCACATCCATATTCTCGGGATTTGCGGGACTTTTATGGGCTCGCTTGCCGCCCTAGCGAAAGAGAAGGGCTTGCGTGTCACCGGCTGCGACCAAGGTGTGTATCCGCCAATGAGTACGCAGTTGGAATCGCTCGGCATTGAGTTGATACAGGGCTTTGACTCAGCGCAGCTTGAGCTTGAGCCAGACCTTTTTATTGTTGGTAATGCGATTAGTCGCGGTAACTCTTTATTAGAAGAAATTTTAGATAAAGGGTTGCCCTATACATCCGGACCTCAGTTTTTATCTCAGCATATCTTGCAAGGTAAGTGGGTACTTGCTGTATCCGGAACGCACGGCAAGACAACAACGACGACGATGCTTGCCTGGATACTTGAATGTTCAGGGATGAGTCCGGGGTTTTTGATAGGTGGTGTGCCGAAGGATTTTGAGTTTTCGGCTCGATTGGGCGGTACGCCATTTTTTGTGATCGAGGCCGATGAGTATGACAGCGCTTTTTTCGATAAGCGTTCTAAGTTTGTGCATTATCAGCCGCGTACTTTAATCGTTAATAATCTTGAGTTTGACCACGCTGATATCTTTGAGGACTTGCCTGCGATTCAAAAGCAGTTTCATCACGTGATTCGCACTGTGCCAAGAAACGGTAGAGTGATTTATCCTGCTAACGTTCAGGCGGTTGATGCAGTTATCGATATGGGAATTTGGTCTGAGCAGCAATGCTTCTCATCAAATAAATCCAATGAAGTCCCAGCTGAGAATGGCGATGCACAATTTCGCTTAGTGAAATCGGACGGTTCAGAGTTCGAAGTACTATTTGCAGGACAGATTCATCGGGTTAGCTGGAATATGACTGGCGAGCACAATGTTTCTAATGCTCTGGCTGCTATGCTCGCGGCTCGCCATGTCGGTGTTGAGTTGGAGCACTCTGCTGCTGCGTTGAGTAGATTTGGTGGCATTAAACGTCGTATGGAAAAGCTGATCGATCACGATTCTTGCGCTCTTTATGACGACTTCGCGCATCACCCCAGCGCGATCATGACAACATTACAGGGCTTGCGTGAAAAAGTAGGGGCGGATCATATTCTGGCTTTAATTGAGCCGCGTTCAAATACCATGCGTATGGGAATTCATGAGGATGCTTTGGTACCAAGCGCTGAAATGGCTGATCAGGTTATTTGGGCTGATCTGTCCGCAAATAGCGAGCTTGCCTGGCTGCTGAAAAAGTTGCCGGAAGAAGGAAAGCAGATTTTGAACCGTAGCGTCGATGAGCTGGTTGATAGTGTAATGCGCTATATCCAGGCGCATCAAGGTCAGAAAATACATGTGTTAATGATGAGTAATGGCGGTTTTGGTGGTTTGCGGGAAGCTTTAGAGGAGGTTCTTAGTGGGTTACCCAGACAAGACATTCAATGAATACCTCTCAGGCGGCCTTAAACAAGCAAAAGGTAAGTGGAATAGATGAGCAATTTTAAAGAGACCATTACGCTAGCAGTAACAGGTGCTTCGGGCGCTCAGTATGCGATTCGCTTGCTTGAGATGTTGGTGGCTGGAAACTACCAAGTGTTTCTGATGGTCTCCAAAGCGGCGCATATCGTTATCGCGACTGAAACTGAGCATAAATGGCCGGCTCAGGCTGCGCAATTAGAAGAGGCTTTGCAGGCGCAGTTCGGGGCAGCGGATGGCCAAATTAAAGTGTTTGGTAAAGAAGACTGGATGGCGCCTGTCGCATCAGGTTCTGGCGCACCAAGCAAAATGGTAGTTTGTCCATGTAGTACTGGGAGTTTGTCTGCTATTGCCTGTGGCGCGAGCAATAATCTGATTGAACGTGCGGCAGACGTTGCATTGAAAGAGCGCCGTCAATTGATTCTCGTGCCTCGTGAAGCGCCATATTCGGAAGTGCATTTAGAGCATATGTTGAAGCTAACGCGTATGGGAGTGGTCATTATTCCAGCTTCCCCAGGTTTTTATCACAAGCCGGAATCTGTAGAAGATCTTGTCGATTTCATTGTTGCCCGGATTTTGTCTCAGCTTGGCATCGAGCAAGACTTGCTCAGTAAGTGGGGAGCAGATCGCGTATGAGCGTCGAGCTAATCCTTCAAGGCGGCGGTATCAACTGGAAAAAAAGCGTGGCTGCGATTTGGCGCGCCAGAAGCCAACGTTTGCGCCCAGTGACGCGTTTAGATTTGGTCTCTCTGAATGATTTGTTGGGCATCGATCGTCAGAAAAAGCTGTTAGTAGAGAATACCGAGCGTTTTCTCTCGGGCAAACCAGCAAACAATGCCTTGCTCTGGGGTGCTCGCGGCACGGGTAAATCGAGCATTATCAAGGCTTTGTTGAACGTCTATTCTGATCAGGGTTTGCGCGTGATTCAGATTGATAAAGAAGATTTGTTGGATTTGCCTGAGATTGTCGATGAGTTGATCAATGAGCCTTATCGTTTTGTCGTTTTCTGTGATGATCTGAGCTTCGATGAGGGCGATGCAACATACAAGGCGTTGAAGAGCATTCTCGAAGGGTCAATCGAGTTGCCGCCTGAAAACGTTCTGATCTACGCGACTTCTAATCGGCGTCACTTAATGCCTGAATATATGCACGATAATGTTCAGTCAAAAGTGGTGGAAACAGAAATACACTTTGCCGAGGCTATCGAGGAGAAAATCTCTTTGTCTGATCGTTTTGGACTTTGGCTTTCGTTCTACTCGATCAATCAGGATCAGTATCTAGAGATTGTTGATCAACTGTTTGGCAAGGTCGCTGATCAACGGGCGCTTCATGCCGAGGCAATACGATTCGCGACGAGTAAAGGTGGCCGTAGTGGAAGAGCCGCGCGGCAGTTTTACAACGCGTTTAGCGGCAAGTTCTAGCAGTATTGGCTTGGTTTGAGGACATGCCGTTCGTATCGCGATGATAGTTGTGGCTTAAATGCGCCTGAGGCTAGCGTTCGCATTCGAACGAATTTGAGCAAACCGGCTACAAATAGAGGCCTACGCTGATAAAGTGACAGCCAGCGCCGCCTAGCACAAATATATGCCAGAGTTCATGAAAGCCAAATCTGTTATGCAAGTTGGGCCATTTTAATCCGTAAATCACAGCGCCTAGGCTGTAGATAACTCCGCCAGCGATAAGCCACTTGATAGCCATTGGATCGATATTTTGTTTGAGATCTGGGTAGATCAACAAGCTTAACCAGCCTAAGCCCAAATAGAGCAGCGTGCTTAGCCATCTCGGAGCACTTAACCAGAGGATTTTTTTCAGTACTCCGGCAGAAGCTAGAAACCACACCAAACCCAGCGAAGGCCAGCGTAGATTCTCATCTAAACCCACAAGACAAAATGGCGTGTAGGTTCCCGCGATCATGAAATAGATCGCAATATGGTCGATACGCTTGAGTTTCAGAGTGATCGCGTCAGAAAAGTCTGCGAGATGGTAAATGGCGCTCGATAAGAACATGAATAGCATGCCAAGGCCGAAACAAAGATAGCCTGCGATATAGCTGTAGGGCATGTTCTGCGGTGTGTTCACCAGCATAAACGCAATCCCACCAAGAGCAAGGAGGGCGCCTGCAAAGTGACTTAAACCCGAGAAAGGTTCACGGAGCCAGTGGGCGCTTAGATACGTCAGCATGCATGTAGTTCCGATAAAACTGTGGCTGTTGGCGCAAATCGATGAATGCGGAGCGTTGTCGCGAGCATATGTTGTCAGTATGCGCAATGATTAGGAGGGAGACTGTACGTCATAGCCTTATGACTAACAAGTGTTAGCTTTCATTTGTTTTTGTGGCCGTCTTCATCGTGAGTTTACCTATTTAAGCAGTGTTTTGATTGGCCACCTGAGGTTATAGTTACTCTCATGTAATCCAAAAAAATAATAAGTACTGCATCAGGCTTGGTTGGTTAGGTTCTCGTGGTTTTATATTCTGGTTGGTAAATCGTTGTCTTTCTTTCTTGGTTCAGTTTAAGGGCAAGCTGTGAGTGTTTTATTGGAGTGGTTGGCGACATATAGCAGCTATTTGCTGATTCCGTTTATTTCTGCCGCAGCGGGATGGGGCACAAATTGGCTAGCGATCAAGATGACCTTTTACCCGCTGGAGTATGTTGGGCAAAAGCCATTTGGCTGGCGTGGAGTCGTGCCTTCCAAAATTCGAAAGTTTGCGACTGGAATGGTGGATACCTCAATCGAGCGAATCGGAGGGTTGGCCGCTATTGCAGATGCGATTGATATGAAGGCCGTGAAAGACCATTTTCTTGGCAGCGCTTCGCCGATGATCGCCGAAGCTGTGCATGAGCTGATGCGAGATCAAAAACGAGTGATGTGGGAGAACCTGCCAGCGCCAACTAAAAAGCTGGTGTTCGAGTTAGTCGAGGCAGAGCTAAGGGAAGGTTTTGATGAACTGGCTGACGATATTCATTCACAGTTTGAGCGATTGCTAGATTTGCGTGAACTTGTGGTACGCAAATGCGAAGAAAATCCAGATCTTCTAAATCAAATGGTTTTCGCATGCGCCTCCAAAGAGCTCTCTTTTTTAGTTAATTCTGGCGCTGTATTTGGCTTTTTGTTTGGTCTGGTTCAGGCGCTTGTTTGGTTTCTTTATCCGCAATGGTGGATTCTGCCCTTCTTTGGGCTGTTGGTAGGAACGCTGACGAACTGGATCGCAATTCAGCTGATCTTCACGCCTGTTCAGCCTAAAAAATACGGGCCATTCTCGTTTCAAGGTTTGTTTTTAAAGCGCCAGACGGAAATTTCAGAAGAGTTTAGTCGTGTATTTACTGAAGAGGTCGTCACCGCGAGTGAGGTTGTTGCCACCATGATTCACGGGCAGCGTAAAGATCGCTTGATTTCTCTGGTGCGGTCTCATGTTTCGCTCATTCTAGAACGCACTCTCGTTGTCCAGTTGGCAGCTCAAGCAGCTGTTGGCCCGACAGGTTATGCTGACTTGAAGGACGCGGCACTTGAGAAGGCGCTGCAATACACGCAAGAGCTATCGGAAAACAAAGCCTTTAATGCTGCTCAAGCGAAGGCTGTGCAGACGATGCTCCACGATAGAATATCCGCACAGCCGCCGGAAGAGTTTCAAGACCTCGTGCGGCCAATATTTCATGAGGATGAGTGGATTCTCGTTGCGATTGGTGGGGTTCTCGGCGCGCTCGTTGGGTGGGGGCAGTTGGTTATCTTATTCGGCGAGCGTTTAGTCGAGCTGGTTTGAGGTTGTCATTTGGTTCATGTTTCCTGCCTACCTTCGAGATACCCCTCGCGCCTTCTCGAAATGTGTACCTTTAAATGAAAAAGCCTGTCCAAACCCCTCTACTAAAGATCCTGAACTGATGTTGAGTGCGACTAAGTGAAAGTCAGGGAGCTCTGCCAGTAACTGGGCGGTTTTCCCATGTCGTTCTGAAAATGCTTTAAGCGCCTGATCCCAGATTTTATCGTCTCTTGGAATAAACGTGGCCTCTGTCTCAAGCGTCATTCGTGTGCGCGCGAAGCGGTCGCGCTGAGTTCTGGAGGGGGATGGTAGGGTATCTTCTTCTAATAGCAACACGGAGCATGAGCGAGAGGAACGAAGGTTTTCGGTGTGACTGGCTAGCTCACTGATTAGCAGATACAGTTTGTCGTCCATCCAGATAAATGGAGCATAACTCGCCTCAGCCTTGCCTTCAGAAATGCTCGCAATTGAGGCCCCTGAACATTGCTGCAACAAGCTGAGTGCAGTCTCTTTCTTATTCGGCATGGCGATATGTTTTTTGCATGCTGGCAGACTCAAGAATATGACAGCCAGCCTCATGATTCGCTGCGGCTTTTATTAATGCGGCTGCAACATCATACGCTTCGATCGCTTTATAGTTTCCTGGCAATAGTTTGCAAAACCATTCCGAAGCACTCTCTGCCAGTCGAAATTCGCTGCGCTCGCCAAGCAACAGGCTAGGGCGTGCTATGGCGACGTTCGGGTAATCGGCATCACGAATCCTTTGCTCGACTTCTTTTTTCATTCCAAGGTAAAACGAGGGAAGTTTGGTGTTTGCTCCATGTGCTGAGACTAGCCCAAAGAAGCGTGCACCGCGCGATTTTCCCAGTTTTGCAAACGCTTGGGGGTATTCCACATCAATGCGTTGGTAAAGCGTTTTGTCTGGTGTTCGTTTGGTTGTCGAGCCGAGTGCGCAGAACAGATCATCTACATGGGCAGTCGGTGCTTTAAATGTGCTGCCTCCCGATATCGCGATTTCCAATATTTGATCCCAGTCGCAGTCGAATAGTTCAAGCTTCTCATGTTTCAGAGAGAGTTCTTTTCCTCGGCGAACAAAGGCGACAACGCGATCGTATTGATTATCGTCGCAGAGTTGTTGAACAATATGCCCGCCAATGAGTCCAGTCGCGCCAGCTACCCAAGCGATCTTTTTTGGTGTGTTTTGTTTGTTTTCCATGGCTGAGATATCCGCTCGCAGGATTGTTTTGAGGATGAATTCTTCGGAGGGGATTATGACGCGCGAACGACCGTAATTGAAGTTTGTTGCGGTTGCCAAGGCTGAGTTAGTGCTCGGTATTATCAAAAACCAGGAAGCGAACACCAAAATTTACGAATTTTGCTCTTTTCTTCGCCATAAATGCTGTATACTGCGCCCGATTTTTTCACCCCGACCTTTCGAGTAAGACGATGACAGACTTAAGTAAATACAGAAATATCGGTATCTTCGCGCACGTTGATGCGGGGAAAACCACAACGACAGAACGTATTCTAAAACTCACCGGTAAAATCCACAAAACCGGTGAGGTACACGACGGTGAATCGACTACAGACTTCATGGAACAAGAAGCTGAGCGCGGTATTACTATCCAGTCAGCTGCGATCACTACCTTTTGGGATGATCACCGCTTTAACATCATCGATACTCCCGGACACGTTGACTTCACAGTTGAAGTATATCGTTCTTTGAAAGTACTAGATGGCGGTATCGGCGTCTTCTGTGGTTCTGGTGGTGTTGAGCCTCAGTCAGAAACCAACTGGCGTTATGCGGATGAGTCGGGCGTTGCGCGTATCATCTTCGTAAACAAGCTAGACCGTCTTGGTGCAGACTTCTTAAAAGTTGTCGATCAGGTAGAAAACGTTCTAGGTGCTAAGCCGCTCGTTATGACTCTGCCGATAGGTCGTGAAGACGACTTCACAGGTGTTGTAGATATTCTTTCTAAGAAAGCATACATCTGGGACGACTCAGGTCTTCCTGAAAACTACAAAGTAGAAGATGTTCCTGCGGACATGGTTGACGACGTTGACATGTACTACGAGCAATTGATCGAAACTGCTGTAGAAGTCGATGATGATTTGATGATGGCGTACATGGAAGGCGAAATGCCAACCACGGAGCAAATCAAAGCATGTATCCGTAAAGGTACGAACGAACTAACGTTCTTCCCAACTTACTGTGGTTCAGCATTTAAGAACAAAGGCATCCAGCTAATTCTTGATGCGGTTGTTGATTACTTGCCTTCGCCAACAGAAGTTCCTGCGCAGCCACTTACTGACGAACTAGGTGAGCCTACAGGTGAAGTTGCAACAGTTTCTGTTGACGAGCCGTTCCGTGCGCTTGCGTTTAAGATCATGGATGACCGTTTCGGTGCCTTGACCTTCGTTCGTATCTACTCAGGTACTTTGAAGAAAGGTGACACGATTCTTAACTCATTCACAGGAAAGACTGAGCGTATCGGTCGTATGTGTGAAATGGAGGCAGATGATCGTAACGAGCTAGACTCTGCGCAAGCGGGTGACATTATCGCGATCGTAGGTATGAAGAACGTTCAAACAGGTCACACACTTTGTGATCCTAAGCATGAATGTACGCTTGAAGCGATGGTCTTCCCAGAGCCAGTAATCTCGATTGCTGTTAAACCGAAAGACAAAGGTGGTTCTGAGAAAATGGGTATCGCGATCGGTAAGATGGTTGCAGAAGATCCAACGTTCCAGGTTCACACAGATGAAGACTCTGGTGAAACAATCCTGCGTGGTATGGGTGAGCTTCACCTCGATATCAAAGTAGACATCTTGAACCGTACATATGGTGTTGAGCTGGATGTAGGTGAGCCTCAGGTTGCATACCGTGAGACGATCACGACAGAAGTTGAAGACTCTTACACGCACAAGAAGCAGTCTGGTGGTTCAGGTCAGTTTGGTAAGATTGACTACCGCATTAAGCCGGGCGAGCAGAATTCTGGCTTTACGTTCACGTCTACAGTTGTAGGTGGTAACGTACCAAAAGAATTCTTCCCAGCGATCGAAAAAGGTTTTGCTGGCATGATGGAAACGGGTGTTCTAGCTGGCTTCCCGGTACTAGACGTTGAAATCGAGCTTTTTGACGGTGCTTTCCACGCAGTTGATTCCTCTGCGGTAGCGTTTGAACTAGCAGCGCGTGGCGCATTCCGTCAATCGATTGCTAAAGCAGGTCCTAAATTGCTTGAGCCGATCATGAAAGTTGACGTGTTTACTCCAGAAGATCACGTTGGTGATGTTATTGGTGACTTGAACCGTCGTCGTGGCATGATTGAAGGGCAAGAAGCAGGTGGTTCTGGTGTTCGTATTAAGGCAAACGTTCCTCTTTCTGAGATGTTTGGTTATATCGGATCACTGCGCACAATGACTTCTGGTCGTGGCCAGTTCTCAATGGAATTTGATCACTACGCTCAGTGCCCTAACTCGGTATCAGAGAAAGTAATCGAAGAAGAGCGTGAGAAGAAAGCAGCTAAGTAACACTTAGTTCTTTAGTACTTAAAAAGCCCTGCTGAAATCAGCAGGGCTTTTTTTGTCTTGTGTATAGAGAGTTGAGCTCGTGCTTAGTCCGCTAAGAGTTCTTTTGTCCGATATTAATGAGTTTATTTTTAGCTTCGTAGAATCGAGAGATAATGTGCGGGATTTTCAGTGGAATGACTTCTCGGGCTAGTCGAATGATGTAGCGAATTAAAGAGACGCGTTTGAGTTGCTTGGCGGACTTCGCTTTGTCCATCATCGCCTTATATCCTTCGTTGATCAATTCATCCGTATGAGGACGGTTGTCAGCGCGGCTATAGTCTGTTAAATCAAGATTTAAGATGATGTCAGCCTGTTTCAGCTGTTCATTTGTTTTATGGTCGATACATATATCGATTGCATTGCTAAATGAGTCTGCAGTGCTCTTTGGTGTCGCATAACGACGGTTGCCAGAGAGATTGATCGCGATGATGATTCCTGCATCCATTGGTTTAAGGAGAGAGACGGGCACATTTTCTATGATGCCCCCGTCGACGAGCTTTCGACCTTGAACTTCAACCGGCGCGAATAGGCCTGGTACGGCAACAGATGCACATACCGCATCGGCAACTGAGCCTGAATTAAAAACGACTTGTTCGCCGGTGCAAATGTCCGTCGCGGCAATCGAAAGCGGAATTTGCGCGTCTTCAATCTGCGCATCACCGAGATCTCTGATTAACATCTCGCGCACCGCATCAGTCGAGAATAAGCCTCCGGATGCTTTCCAACTAAAGCTCGCCATGCTCTTGAATGTAAGATTGAGTGCCACTTCTCGCATCTCGTCAATGCTTTTGCCAAAGGCATAGTAACTCGCAACGAAGGCACCAATACTCGTGCCAGAGATGCAATCTACGTCGATACCTTCTTCTTGAAGGGCTTTGAGGGCGCCAATGTGTGCGACCCCTTTGGCAGCACCACCGCCCAAAGCCAGGCCAATTCTCGTGTTGAACGGGTTAAAGCTATTTAGGTTTTGAAAGCGCATATTGTTTTTTCAAAGTAGCGTGATCGTTTTGATATTTAATGTGTTTTTGTCGTCCCGATGCAACGTTAATCGTATAAACTTGGTTCCCCTTCAGGACGTGTTTTAAAGCGGCGATGTAGCCATAAATATTGCTCAGGATGGATTCGAATAGACTCTTCCAGGCCTTTATTTATCCGGGCCGCATTTTCTAGCGCATTATCGCTCGGAAAACCCTCAAGGATAGGGAAGAAATGCACGCTATAGACGCCATCGCCTTCACGAAACTGCGCCATTTGGATAACAGTACAGCCGGTCTCGCGGGCAATCCACTCAGGGGTTGTGAGTGTTGCGCAAGGTACGCCAAAGAAGGGCGCAAATATGCCGCGTTTAGGCCCGACTCCAACATCTTGGTCCGGTCCATACCAAACTAGATTTCCTTGTTTGATGAATTCGTTCATATCTTTGAGTTCGCGTTTAGTGAACTTTTCTTGGCTATAACGCATGCGATGCCGTTCAATAAATGCATCTAGTAACTTGTTGTTTTGCGGACGATACATGTAATTGAATGTGGTGACATGGTGCACAAGAGGGCCAGCAAAATCCATGATGCTGAAATGCCCGCCAACAAGTAAGACGCCTTTGCCTCGCCCTAAAGCTTCGTCTAGGTGCTCCTTTCCGTGTACTTCAAGTTTTTCAAAATAGGGCTCAAGAGGTCTCCACCAGCCAATTGTGTTTTCGACGTAACCAATCGCATTGGAAATAAACGTTTGCTTGATCAGTTCTTCTTGCTCCGCTTCACTTAATTCAGGAAAGCAGGCTCGTATATTTCCACGCGCAGTTTTATATCGGCTCCCGCCAAGCTTATACAGCCGCATGCCAAGCCATGCGCCTAGCTTTTGCTTACTTGAATAGGGAAGAAAAGAAATAAGAAACATTAAGCCAATTAATAGCCAAGTTCCTAAATATTTTGGGTGGATGAAGTTACTGTATCGGTATTCGGGTCTTATTGTTCGCATGATGCGGAAGGAGTTCCTAGGAGGCGATTTATAATGGGCCCCGAGTGTACCCAAA
>NZ_LWFU01000846.1:0-945 GCF_001635135.1 Oleiphilus sp. HI0080 | reverse complement strand
CATCGCCGGCTAGTTCAGCCACCGCACCCGGTATTTCATTATCCACAACATTCCGCGCAATCACCGATTTCACTTGGTCTGCGTCGACAAACGCGCTCAAGGGCATCTCGCGCGCAACGGACAGATGCAACTCAAGCTCTGGTTTTAACCATGCCAAAAAGGCTTCACGCTCAAACAAAGCCAGCTCATGCGCAAGATGCAGCTCCATTAGTGCTGCCGCTTGCGGGTGCTCTTCACGCACTTGTTGGTCTGCCTTTTTTACTTTGCTTTTTTTGGAGCCTGTCATAAAAACACCTTATCAACGTGATGACGCATAAACCGCACATTAAGCTCCAAATGCTGTTTTAAGTGATTTTGGAATAAACGCCGAAAGTACGCTTGTTTCCGGCGGAAGTGAATATCGACCAACTCGTTGCAAGACCGTTTTATATTGCTTGCCAAACGAACCGGTATTGTATGGTATCCCATATTCTTCGCAGAGTGCCTGCACTTTCGGCGCTATTTCAGGATATCGATGTGCGGGAATATCTGGAAACATATGATGCTCAATCTGATAGCTCAAATGTCCGCTCATGATGTGTAGCCATTTGCCACCGGTAAAATTACTAGAGCCCAATAGCTGACGGTAATACCATTGCCCGCGGCTTTCCGTTTCACAATCTTCCGCCCGAAACGTCTGCGCATCTTCAGTAAAGTGCCCACAAAATATAATCGTCGACGCCCATAAGTTCCGACCAAGATTCGCTAGCGCATTGCCCGCAATCACTTTTGGCGCAAATGGTCCCGCCAGCAAAGGGTAAGCAATATAATCCTTAGTCACTTGTTTTGCCGTTTTGTTAGCAAAGCGTTTTAGAAAAGGAATTTTGTCTTTAAGCTTCACCTCACCACTTTTGATGCGATCAAACTCGAGTTCGTGCAGCCCAACACCGTACTCATAAAAAGAAC
>NZ_LWFU01000845.1:0-348 GCF_001635135.1 Oleiphilus sp. HI0080 | reverse complement strand
ACGGCAGCTGTGGTCGGCCCGGTCCAACTGCCTACTGAAGAAATAATGACCATCTGTCTGGCCGATCAAACCCTTAACGATATGGATTATGAGCTAGAGCATTTGGCGGCGTGCATAGAAGCTATCAAAGCTGAGCTTGGCGAGTGCTTGAGTGAAGGCGAGTCGATTTTCTTGCCATTCGAAGATGAAGACGAACTCTACGACGACGCGTTAAACAGTTGGTGCGCTGGTTTCGTCGAAGGCATGTTGGCAAACGAGACACAGTGGTTCAGTAAAGATGAAGAAGTGTCCGCAGAGCTGCTACTACCTTATATGGCACTTTCGGGACTATTCGATAACGAAGACTTT
>NZ_LWFU01000844.1:0-1961 GCF_001635135.1 Oleiphilus sp. HI0080 | reverse complement strand
CGCCAGCGTAATGCAGGGAGCACCAGCCAGAAGTATCAAGAGAAGCCTCGCCCGGAAGCGCTTTCAGAAGAAGAGTTGGCAAAAGTAGCGCCAACTTCAAAAACGGATGATGCAAAAGCAACTCAAGATAACGCTGCACAAAGCTCATCAAATAATTCTGTTGGCCAAGATACTAGCGGTAAAGATGGTAACGGCCGCTCGAATAGTCGCCGCCGCGGTCGTCGTCGCAATCCTGCAAAAGACAGCGCTGTAACCAATGCCTCGTCTGAAAACACTGAAGCAAACATTGCTCAAACGCCAACTCCGGCTTCTGACAAAGAAGCTAAGCAGGAAACGACAGCACAAGCGCCGGCAGTAAAAGAGAGCAAAGCACCGGAAGCAGACGCTCCTACTGCCACGCCGGAAGTGTCGGCCACGGAAGCACAATCAAAAGCGCCGGAAGCTTCTGAGAAACCTGAAGCGGCTAAAGAAGAAACAAAACCAGTAACCACTGACAAGCCGAAGCGTGAGCGTAGACCGCGAGCCAAAGCAAAAACAGAGACGCCTAAAGCGCCTGTAGAGAATGTCGAGGCCGCAAAACCAGCGACCGAGCAATCTGAGCCAGCGCCAGCCAAAGCCGATGTTACAACGCCGGATGTAAAAACTAAGAGCGAGGCTAAAGCTAAGCCAGAGACATCTGCTGATACTGATGCTAATGCTGAGAAAACTGATAAATCGGCCGAACAGCGACGTCGACGTAGACGTAAGCCAGTGACGCAGAAAACAGACAGCTCGAATAGTGAAGCATCGGCGACTGATTCAGCAAAAGCCAGCGAGAAAGCGCAAGAGCCTGCTGCTGAAAAACCGGCTCCTGCGTCGGTTTCTCAACACGCAACAACGTTCAAACCGCAACGCCCCGCGCGTCGCCGCGACCGAAAAGCAGCACAAGACACTTCGGAGACAGCGCCTACTGATAGTAAGGCGACTGAGAGCACCGAACAAGACCAATAAACATATTGGACTTTCTTACAGCCAGAAGTTAGCTTAGGCGCTTCTGGCTTTTTTATTACACGGAATCACTGTATGCCCCTCTCTGAAAACGCTATAGATCAGCTAGAAGAACTCCTGTTCGATGAAAGCCTTAGTGAAGACACTCTAGACTATTTTGGCCTGCATGGTTTGACTACGGCAGCTGTGGTCGGCCCGGTCCAACTGCCTACTGAAGAAATAATGACCATCTGTCTGGCCGATCAAACCCTTAACGATATGGATTATGAGCTAGAGCATTTGGCGGCGTGCATAGAAGCTATCAAAGCTGAGCTTGGCGAGTGCTTGAGTGAAGGCGAGTCGATTTTCTTGCCATTCGAAGATGAAGACGAACTCTACGACGACGCGTTAAACAGTTGGTGCGCTGGTTTCGTCGAAGGCATGTTGGCAAACGAGACACAGTGGTTCAGTAAAGATGAAGAAGTGTCCGCAGAGCTGCTACTACCTTATATGGCACTTTCGGGACTATTCGATAACGAAGACTTTGCCCCCATCATCAACAACAAGAAACTGATGCAACAATTCGAAACCGTTATCTCTGAGCAATTGACTGACGTTTTCTTATTCTTCAACAGCTAACACGCACACGCTATGACCGTCGCATGACAGCGCCCTGACAGAGCTTAGTTGAGCTTAATATGAACGGTCACTTCATTACCTGCATCGTTATAGCTGACCGAGGAACAAAGCGATTCAACAAGCGCAATCCCTCGGCCATACGAACGCTCATCTTGACCGAGCAGTTTGCTCGGCGAGTTTGAATCGTGCGCAAAACCTTTACCGCTGTCAGAAATGGTTAAGCCGAGCAAATCTGGATACCTTAGCGGATCAAAAAAGAGCGTGATCTCAACACGTGCGGAGATTAGCTTCTCTAAGCGCTCTTCACGAAAGGAATAGTACTTAGCAAACCCGTCCGCCCCTCGCTTTAGCTTGGA
>NZ_LWFU01000843.1:0-1051 GCF_001635135.1 Oleiphilus sp. HI0080 | reverse complement strand
GATCGTGTCTAGCAATCGAGGCAGAAACTCTTTGAATCGATCACGCGCAGACGCAGACATCTGACGAAAACGCGGCAACTCGTGCAAATCCATCAAAGCCTTTGTGCACAGCTCAGGCTCATCAAAACCGGCGCGGAGAAACTCTGCCTGCCAGTCCTCTGCGGTCACGTCTTGATCGAGCCAGAGCTGAAGCCAGTGATAGTCGGACTCGGTCTGATCTGCACTCGCATCACCCTCTTCATGCAAGAAGTCTTCAAACACCGCCGTGACATTGGCACGCAGGTCGCTCATGCGCGCAATCATTACCTCCCAACTATCTTCTTGCATTGCGGCCACTAGAGCGGATTGAGCCGTTTGATCTTGCGGCAGCAGCTGGGTTTGTTGATCCTTGAAACCTTGGATTCCATGCTCCATATCACGCAAATAGCGATATGTTTCGAGTAGCGTTTTCACCCACTCGCCGGGCAAATACTCCGCCTCGGCCAAGGTGCTATAAACCGATTGAAGACCAGTATCTTGGAGTCGTTGGTCACGCCCTCCATATATCAACTGCGTCGCTTGGGCAATAAACTCAATCTCCCGAATACCGCCGTTACCCAGCTTAATGTTCTGCTCACCACCCTTTCGATGCACCTCCGACTTAATTAGCCTCTTCATCTCTCTCAAAGCCTCAAAGCTCGAGTAATCCGGATAGCGACGATAGACAAAGGGCTGAACGATTTTTTCAATCAAATAAGCGCGATCCGCCGGCAAGCCGGTGATCGCACGCGCTTTAATCATTGCAAAGCGCTCCCACTCCCGCCCTTGTGTATAAAAGTAATCTTCGAAGCTAGCAAAATT
Source organism: Oleiphilus sp. HI0080 (assembly GCF_001635135.1). Taxonomy (NCBI): domain Bacteria; kingdom Pseudomonadati; phylum Pseudomonadota; class Gammaproteobacteria; order Oceanospirillales; family Oleiphilaceae; genus Oleiphilus; species Oleiphilus sp. HI0080. The sequence goes on along the minus strand of NZ_LWFU01000843.1, from coordinate 211 downwards.
AAGCGCCAACGCACCGCTACTGCCATACGGACGCAAGCGCATATCTACGCGATAGACAAAGCCGTCTACAGTTCGCGCATCAAGCACATGTATTAACCGCTGACCCAGCTTGGCAAAAAACTGGTGATTGTCGATAGGCTTTCTGGGGTGGTCCGTTTCGCCACTGGCCGGATAGGCGAAGATCAAATCAATATCCGATGAAACATTCAGC
>NZ_LWFU01000842.1:0-859 GCF_001635135.1 Oleiphilus sp. HI0080 | reverse complement strand
CTTTAAGTCTAGCTCGAGTACGCCCATTTTTTACGTTTCACACTCAATCGATGAAATTGCGCAACTCGCGGACGACATACTGCTTATGCAACAAGGAGAAGCCGCGTACCTTGGGCCAGCCTTACAAACATTTGCCGAACACAGCGCACTGTTCGATCAGGAGCAGCTTGCATCCGTATTTGAAGCCACAATCACCGAGCTCGATCAAGAAAACAGCCTGTCAAAAGCAGAAATCAAAGGCTCGCAAACTGGGGCGCCAATCGCTGTCTGGATAGGCGAGCAAGCGCTTTCCGAGGGGCAGAAAATCCGTCTGAGAGTAACCGCACGCGACGTCAGTATTAGTCGGTTCCCAAACACCGAACAAAGTATCTTGAACGTCCTGCCAGCTAGAATAAAAAACATCAAACACACAAGCGAAAGTCACTCCGTGCGCATCAAGCTCGCTATTGGAGACAATACGCTTCATGCGCTCATCACCAAACGTTCGTTAAAAAAGCTGAACTTGAAGATTGACCAAGAGGTCTGGGCACAAGTAAAAGCACTGTCTATTTTTGACTAGTGACAGTTTGCAGCTTTCCGGATTCTAGACTAGCTTCCTAACCACTTATCGTTGATTGGAGCCTGCTACATGGCCATTACGGAAGCACAGAAAAAGCTCGTTCAAGCCAGCTTTGCGAAAGTCGAGCCTATTGCAGATGCCGCAGCCGAAATCTTCTACAACAAGCTTTTTACCTATGACCCGTCCTTAAAGCCTTTGTTCAAACACGACATGAAGGGTCAGGGTAAGAAATTGATGACGGCGCTTAAGCTTGCAGTAAAGTCCCTTGATGATCTCGATGCGCTTGTTCCAGTGCTTGAA
>NZ_LWFU01000841.1:0-543 GCF_001635135.1 Oleiphilus sp. HI0080 | reverse complement strand
CAAGAAGAAAGAAAAACCAAAACAGATCATCAAGAAAAAGGAAACAAAAGTAGAGCCCGAAAAACGGCCTGAGCCAAAGGTTGTAGAGAAACCAAAACCTAAGCCTGAGCCAAAAATCGTGAAAAAACCCAAACCAAAGATCAAAGCCAAACCTGAAGAGATTAAGGCGGCACGAGAGAAAGCACAAAACAGTGGATTACTCGCCATGAGTAGCCAGCTTTCAAAACTAAGCACTCTTGCTGAAAGCGTGAAACTCGATACACCAAAAACCGTGACAGCCAAACCAATTGCCCGAAAGGTCAATGACAAGCTTGCAGCAAATGCTTCAGCTACAACGCGTAGCGCGGGCGTTCAGGAAGCGGCGTTAAGTAATGAGACGAAGCAGATTAGTCTTGAAACTCGTGCGGTTACAACCGTAGCCGAGGCACAAGAGGTGATTGACGCTGTTGAACATGAAGAGACCATCGCACAAAGAACAGCACTTGACCGTTCTACCGAAGATATCCGACGAACCATAGATGCAAATAAATCTTCAATACATAG
>NZ_LWFU01000840.1:0-898 GCF_001635135.1 Oleiphilus sp. HI0080 | reverse complement strand
GCAGTTCATCAGTAATCTGGTTGTAAAAGCGGATTCCGCGTTCGTACAGCTCTCGTAAAGTGCTCGCGGTACTGACCCATTCGGTCATTAGCTCAAAGGTACCTACTTTGATCGGACGCTCCGTAAAGCCCATGAATTCATCATTCAAGGCCAGAGCAATTCCGTCATAGAGCAAGGCAACCTGCTGAACATCGAATCGGGAGTCGGGATGAGCAAGCTTACTGGCATTAATTCCGGCTGAGTGGATTAGCTGGTTAGCATCCAGACCTTTTCGACGCGCGCCACCGAGAGCGCTGATAATGTAATGGGTGTTGATCGATGCCATAGGGGTACGGTAGACAGGTATGGAGTCTGAATCAAGCTCGATGAGGCCGGTCGCTATGTGTTTTCTGGTTTTTGTTCTTGTCCGTTTTGTTATCGGTTATCAAAGGGCAGCGAGTCCCAGCCTTTTTGCTTTAAGAACTAAGTTCCTAACCTGAAGTTTTTCGCTATAGTTACGTATAGTCTCCGTATTTTGTGTCTCAGGATCAAAAGTCTTTTTAAGGCTTATAAAAGGAAGAAAAATAGCATGCAGAAAATTGTACCCGTGATTATGGCTGGTGGAAGTGGAACTCGGTTGTGGCCTTTATCTCGGAAGTTGTTCCCTAAACAGTTTTTGTCGCTTATTGGCGAAGCTTCGATGCTTCAAGAGACGCTGTCGCGGCTTGATCGACAGGAATGTACTGAGCTGTGTGTCGCTGAGCCGATTGTTGTTTGCAATGATGAGCATCGGTTTATTGTTGCAGAGCAATTACGCCAAGCTGGCCGCGAAGCAAAAAGCATAATCCTTGAGCCCGTCGGCCGAAATACGGCACCCGCCGTTGCTCTTGCGGCGCTTGACGCTGTGTCTGGAGATGCG
>NZ_LWFU01000839.1:0-1102 GCF_001635135.1 Oleiphilus sp. HI0080 | reverse complement strand
GAAGTTATGAGTGAAGAGCAAAACGCGAAGGTTGCCAAAGAAGCACGAGACGAGCGCGATGAGATCATTCAGCAACTAAAGGCAGTACAGAATCGGCTTGATGAACTGCACAACAAACTAGATCGAGAATGATCCGGTTACAAGGTTCGCTGATCATGAAAAAACTAAGCCCGCTTGAAGCGGGCTTAAACATATTGGATTTTCAACTTGTTCGAAACGGCAAGCCTAACTAACGAATTCTGGTCCGATGCCAATGCTCCACACGATGACGCTGATGGCAAACAAGCCCACGAGCATGCATAGGCCTACCGTCAAAATAGACGTTGCAAACATAAAACCTCGGTCTTCGGGAATCTTCATTAAGATTGGTAGGCCCTCATACAGCAAGTAGACCGACCATCCTACGGCAACTACTCCAGCTAACATGTTGACCCAAAGAACGGGATAAACAGCAATTATCCCCATTAGGAATAAAGGCGTTGCCGTGTAAGCCGCTAAAATAATACCGTTGTGTTCTTGCTCATCGACGCCATACGTCGCTGCGAAGAAATCAATGAATTTACCGATAATAAATATACCGCTCAGCATCGCTGCGTAAAAAAGCACGCATAGTTGCGCTGCGCTGCCTTGACTCAGTCGAATTAGCTCTCCATCACCTACTCGCCATCCAACTTGAGTTGTACCGTAAAACGCTGCTGCTGCGGGAATAAGTGCGAGAAGAATAATATGGGTGAGAAAGAGTTTGGGGGTTGATTCATGTTCTTCTCGAATCGTTTGCCACTCTCTATCGGGGTGAGTCAAAATACCGAAAGTGTGCAGTATACTCATAGTGCCTCCGCTGATTGTTGTTTTTTGGCTGCCACTTAAGTGTTTACCCTTTAACCAGTTGCGTCAAGGAACTAAACGCACTATTTGTATAAAAAGCGCACAAAATGAATCTGTTTTGAACAAAAAGCAACCAACTACCGAAACAAATTAGTTGTTGAAGCCGATGTCTTCAACCATGAATGACAACTTGTCTCAATTTAATGACCTTACGTTCGATGAAGATGCCTGGTTCTGTTTGAGTTGTCGGCGGTATCTGAAGTTAGTTTCCCTTAAA
>NZ_LWFU01000838.1:0-399 GCF_001635135.1 Oleiphilus sp. HI0080 | reverse complement strand
ATCAACGCGCAACGACGTGCCTGCCAGACATTCCGAAAGCGACGCCGGAAGATTGGAGAAACTAAGACCGGTTAGCTGCGCAGTCGAGACATCAACAGGTAAGCGCGCATTTAGGTAGCTCCAAGATACAAGCACCTCTGCATTCCCCGAGACACTGCCAGCTGAAACTAAGCCTGTCTCATCTACAGTAAACACACCAGAGTCGCTACTGACCCACACAACTCGATCACTGACATCTTCCGTACTGCCATCACCAAGAGTTGCGATAACAGAAAACTGCGATGTGGCGTCCGCTTCCAAGATGGCGCCCTGTTTACCCGGCATAATTTGTATGCTCTGCACATCGTTTTCCACCACTTCGACTGCCGCCACAAAGGCTCGCTCACCTTCTTCATTTCT
>NZ_LWFU01000837.1:0-1246 GCF_001635135.1 Oleiphilus sp. HI0080 | reverse complement strand
TCACGTTCACCGTGAGACTTTTCGAGGCCGCTATGTCGAGACTGAAATCCGCATCAGGCGCTAACGTAATTGCCGTGAGACTATCGGAAACAACTAAAGCCTGAGATGCGACTTGCCCTCGGTAAGTCGCCTCAAGCGTCACATTGCCGGCATCTAGCGTATCGAGAACACCGCTACCGTTGATCTTCGCGATAGCAATATCTGAGCTACTCCATACAGTCACAAGCTCACTGACATTACTTGTACGGCCGTCATCATAAGTGCCATCAACGCGCAACGACGTGCCTGCCAGACATTCCGAAAGCGACGCCGGAAGATTGGAGAAACTAAGACCGGTTAGCTGCGCAGTCGAGACATCAACAGGTAAGCGCGCATTTAGGTAGCTCCAAGATACAAGCACCTCTGCATTCCCCGAGACACTGCCAGCTGAAACTAAGCCTGTCTCATCTACAGTAAACACACCAGAGTCGCTACTGACCCACACAACTCGATCACTGACATCTTCCGTACTGCCATCACCAAGAGTTGCGATAACAGAAAACTGCGATGTGGCGTCCGCTTCCAAGATGGCGCCCTGTTTACCCGGCATAATTTGTATGCTCTGCACATCGTTTTCCACCACTTCGACTGCCGCCACAAAGGCTCGCTCACCTTCTTCATTTCTACACGCAGAAAGCACAAAGACGCTCATCAACAAAAGAAGAAACGAAAGTGAAGAGTTCAGTTTGAGACTAGAAAGCATAACGAAGCGCCGCTCCCACTGTATCGATTTTAATTTGGCCGGAAGAATAGTGGCGCTGCCAACGCGCACTGACATACCATTGAGAGTCCGCATCAAAAAGCTGCTCTTGCAGCCCTACACCATAGGCAAAGCCTTCAAAGCGCTCGGTGCTCAAGCTTTGACTTGTGTCTTCTCTCTTCAACTCAAGCTCGTGCGACGAAAAACCCAATAAGATAAACGCCTTTGTACCTCTTCGCGAGGGAGACTCAAAACGGGCACCGACACCGTAGCCCAACCCGACCGCTTGATTCAAGTTGTTGTCTGTGTCGTCCACGACCCCTTGGCTTACAAAAGCCTCCAGAGAGATGAGTTGATGAACGTACAACCCGCCCTTGAGCTCTGTCGCCCCCAACTGAAAATCTTTCTCGTCCACAGATTGCAGGACGACATTACCGGCCAACTCGGCATACGCTGCAGGTTCAGCATTGGCAACGCTCGAAGAGATAAAAAGCACAAATAGAAGTA
>NZ_LWFU01000836.1:0-13328 GCF_001635135.1 Oleiphilus sp. HI0080 | reverse complement strand
TTTATGTAGGCATTCAAGTCATCTTTCTGAATTCGGCCCTTAGGCCCTGTTGCACTGACCCGATCCAGCTCAACACCAAGCTCGCGCGCGAGTTTTCTTACTGCTGGCCCAGCGTGGACACTATCCTGCCCAGATTTAATGGGCACTGGTTGATGCGGCTGAGGAGATGCTTTGGCCTCAGCCTGATTAACCCTCTCTGCCTGCGCTGAAGCGCCTTTTTTGGCTGACGATGCACCAGAGCTAACATCGCTGCCCGCGTCTTTTACGTCTGAGTCCGATTTCTCGGACTGAATTAACGCAATCAAATCACCTTCACTCAGTTTGTCGCCAACCTTTACCTTTAGATCAGAAACGACACCTGTATACGGTGACGGAATATCCATCGAAGCCTTATCGGATTCAAGCACTAACAGCGCTTCATCCTTTACGATTTGATCGCCAGAGGCTACCGATATCTCTATGACTTCCACCGCTTCCGCCCCACCAACATCCGGGACTCGAACCTCCTTAATGCCTTCAGACTCAGTGCCAGAAGGCTTAGAAGTGTCAGCCGACGCGGAGTGGTCCGTTTCTTCGGGATGCTTAGGCTGCGACTCAGCAGATTTTTCTTTTGGCTGTGATGATGCTTCTTCTCCGACCACACTCAATTCTAAGAGAGGGTCTCCTTGCTTCACTTTATCTCCAACTTTTACGGACAACCTCGCAACCTTCCCTGCAAAATTCGCGGGAACCTCGATACTCGCTTTGTCCGATTCGAGTACTACAACAGGGTCATCAATAGCAATGCTATCACCTTCCGCAACAAGGATCTCAATAACCTCGACTTCAGAATCTGTGCCTACATCGGGTACTAAAATATCGTTATCACTCATTTTCAGCCCCTCCGTTAGCGCAACATTGGCGCAATAGCGCTGCGGTCAATATTAAATTTTCGCAGTGCGTCTAAGCTTAATTGAGTATCTACCTTGCCTTGTTTTGCAAGGCTATCGAGCGCAGCTACAACGATGTAGTAACGATCAACCTCGAAGAAACTACGAAGCTTCTCTCGCGTATCACTGCGACCAAATCCATCCGTTCCAAGCACTGTATAAGGCGCCTTGATATAGGCACGGACTTGCTCACCATACAGCCGAATATAATCCGTGGACGCAATAACGGGCATTTCGTCATCCAGGCAATCCGCAATATAAGGAGACTTCTGATGGGTATCAGGATTCAACATATTCCATCTTGCTGTTAACTGGCCATCACGGGCAAGTTCGTTAAAGCTAGTGACACTCCAGACCTTCGAGGACACATTAAATTCATCTTTGAGAATCTCCGCAGCCGCCGCCACTTCATTATAGATTGCACCACTTCCAAGTAACTGCACCGACAATTCAGACCCGCCATCTAGCGTCTCTCGAAGATACATGCCTTTGAGGATTGCGTCCTCGCTGCCTTCGATGATTGGAAGCTGCTGGTAATTCTCGTTAGTGACCGTGAGATAGTAATAAACAGACTCGTTATTCTCATACATGCGCTTGATGCCATGCTGAATAATCACCGCAAGCTCGCAGGCAAACGCCGGGTCATAAGCGACACAATTCGGAATTGTGGAGGCAAGTACGTGACTGTGACCATCCTGATGCTGAAGACCTTCGCCATTTAACGTTGTTCGTCCTGCAGTCCCACCAATGAGGAAACCTCTAGAGCGCATATCGCCTGCGGCCCATGCGAGGTCACCGACTCTCTGGAACCCAAACATTGAGTAAAAAATATAAAAAGGAATCAATGGGTAGTCATGCACACTGTAGGAGGTGGCACAGGCAATCCATGCAGCCATAGCACCCGCTTCATTGATACCCTCTTCCAAAATCTGACCAGCCTGATCTTCTCTATAGTACATGACCTGGTCGCGATCATTGGGGACATACTTTTGGCCTTCAGAGGTATAAATTCCAAGCTGACGAAACATCCCCTCCATGCCAAATGTTCTCGCCTCATCCGGCACGATGGGTACTACGCGCTTTCCAATTCTCTTATCTTTTGTGAGCGATGACAGCATTCGAACAAATGCCATAGTGGTTGAAATTTCTCTGTCTCCAGAGCCATCTAGCTGAGCCTGGAAAAGATCCAGAGAAGGAGCCGTTAAAGGCGCGCTTCGCTGACGACGCTTGGGATAGAAACCGCCAAGCTCTTCTCGACGGCGCTTCATATAGATGGCTTCGGGACTGTCTGGCGCAGGCCTGTAATATGGTACTTCTGCGATTTTATCGTCGCCGATTGGAACACCAAAACGATCCCTGAAAGACCTTAACGATTCCTCGTCCAGTTTTTTAAGCGAATGTGTGGTGTTCGTCGCTTCTCCGACCTTCCCAAAACCATAACCTTTCACAGTATGCGCCAAGATAACTGTTGGCTGGCCCTTGTGATGAACCGCTTTGTGGTATGCAGCATAAACCTTATACGGATCATGGCCACCGCGGTTTAACTGCTCAATGTCTTCATCTGTATAAGACTCACCAATTTTAGCCAGCTCAGGATAACGTCCGAAAAAGTGCTTGCGCGTATATGCTCCTCCGTTGGACTTAAAGCTCTGCATTTCACCATCCACAAGCTCATTCATCGCTTGCTGCATCGCGCCGTCGCTATCCTGCTCAAACAACGGGTCCCATTTTCGACCCCAGACAACCTTCAAAACGTTCCATCCTGCGCCCCGAAATACGCCTTCGAGCTCTTGTATTATTTTGCCATTCCCACGAACTGGGCCATCAAGGCGCTGAAGATTGCAGTTCACGACAAAAATTAAATTATCTAGCTTTTCACGACCAGCCAGCGCAATCGATCCAAGCGTTTCAGGCTCATCGGTTTCACCGTCTCCGACAAAGCACCATACCTTCCTCTCGCCTTTCTCAGTTAAGCCTCGGCTGTGGAGATACTTCATAACATGCGCTTGATAAATTGCCTGTAAAGGGCCGAGGCCCATTGAAACCGTAGGGAACTGCCAATAATCTGGCATTAACCATGGATGGGGGTAAGACGGCAGACCATCGCCGTCCACCTCATTGCGGAAACGATCCATTTGCTCTTCGCTTAGACGGCCTTCGATATAAGATCGAGCATAGATACCCGGAGCTGAATGGCCTTGCACATAAACCAGATCCGCCTCACGATTCTCATCACCTGCATGAAAAAAGTAATTAAAGCCAACGTCATACAATGTTGCACTCGAGGAGAAGGAGGATATATGTCCGCCCAATGCTCCAGGGCGATTATTTGCTCGTAGCACCATTGCCATGGCATTCCAGCGAATCAGCGAGCGAATTCTGCGCTCCATGAAAAGATCGCCCGGCATACGAGCCTCATCTTTTGGAGGAATAGTATTTCGATATGGAGTGACGACAGAGTGAGTGGGAAGCAAGCCATTCGAGGTGGCAACATCCTGTAATCTAGAAAGAATATATTTGGCTCTCTCTAGGCCTTCAAATTTAATAAGCGAATTTAATGATTCAAGCCACTCTTCAGTACCGTTTGGGTCCTGGTCGTTATTCATATACACTCCGTTTCAATAGAACTTTATGCACGAAAGGACAAAATATAGAGAAATGGCCGCTTCTGACATTTCTTCCACACCCAAATTCGTTCATAATTTAAAAAATAGTTAACAATCCTGATTAGGAATTAATATTGAGCCAAAGTTTGAAGTACTGCGTAACTCTCATCCTCTGAGGCTTAATCAAGAACTACAATGAATAAATTATATTTGTTATTCACAATAATGATAGCAACTGCGCCAAATTCTTTTGCGGTTGAGCCTCTATCTGAAAATGACATGGGGGATCTTGCTCTTGATTCAGGCCAAAACCTGCTTCAATTGTATGGCCCTACAGCGGCTGGTTTGAGCATCGAGGCAGTAGGTGACAGCGAAGAACTAGACAATGCTGCCGCGGAAGACAGTGTGGATGACACGAGCATAAAAACAGCTGCGTCGACCCTGAAGAGCATTGAGGAACAACTGACCGAAGAGTTCAATAAAGATCGTCAAGAGCTTAATCTTGACCCTAATCTTGACGCCATCATCAAGCCCATTGAACGCGTCGTTGGGCAGGCTACTGCTTTCGATACGACGAGCGAAATTCAGTACGACAAAGATAAGTTCAAACATGAAGCGACCTTCAACGCGGATGGAACGGTGCAACATGATCGTAACTTACAAATTGACTTGCTCAAGTTTGAGCGACTAGGTACCGACGACTTGAACGATCCAAGTCTCGGAAGCATCTATATTTCTGACTGGTCCTCAAGGGGATCGACGACAACGAGTTGCGACGGATGCTAGGACTTTGGCCTAACCGCTAAACAAAAAGGCGCTTCTACTAGAAGCGCCTTTTTTAAATCTTATTAATTACTCATGCATCTACGGTCATCGGGTACCGTAAACAACCATTGTCTTACCTTTCACCTGAACAAGACCTTGCTCTTCAAGTGTTTTCAAAACTCGACCAACCATTTCACGGGAACAGCCAACAATTCGCCCAATTTCTTGGCGAGTAATTTTGATCTGCATTCCGTCTGGATGCGTCATTGCGTCCGGCTCTTTGCACAAATCAAGTAAGGTTCTAGCGACACGTCCTGTCACATCTAGGAACGCCAGGTCACCAACCTTTCTAGTCGTCTGGCGAAGGCGGGATGCCATTTGCTCGCCAATAAAATACAGAATACGAGGGTCTTGGCTAGAAATCTCTCGGAATTTAGAATAGCTAATTTCAGCTACTTCACATTCAGACTTTGCTTTAACCCAAGCACTCCGCGAGTCCATATTGTCGAACAAGCCCATTTCACCAAAGAAATCACCCGTATTTAGATACGCCATGATCATCTCTCGCCCATCGTCATCCTCGATGATGACAGTCACGGAGCCTTTGATAATGTAGAACAGAGAGTCGCTTTTATCACCGGCATAAATAATAGTGCTTTTGCTGGGATACTTGCGGCGGTGACACTGACTCAAAAAGAAATCTAAGTGTTTGGTTTTACTTTCTACTGGTTTCAAGATCGTGGACATTTAACACACCTTTTTATGCACACATGCAAGCAACTAACAACTCGCTGACTCGCTTTTTTATACTCTGCCAAATCACTGTATCCGTCAAACGAACGGAACTAATAGTGCTCAGCAACTTATTGATATCTAAAAGTATAGACCAATTAATCAAATACACATTTTTTAAACGGCGATTGTCTTTTGTGTTAATCTCGCGGCACATTCAATGAAACACAGGTAGATTTATGAAAGCCGAAATTCGTTGGGGTGGCGAAGCCAAGTTTGTTGCTACCTCAGGCTCAGGCCATGAAATTACTATGGACGGACCACCTGATCACGGAGGTCAAAACCAAGGCCCTAGACCAATGGAAATGATGCTTCTAGGGCTTGGCGGTTGCACAAGCTTCGATGTAATGAGCATTTTGAAGAAATCCAGGCAAGATGTAAGCGACTGCGTTGCGCAAATCAACGCTGAACGAGCCGATGAGGTTCCCAGCGTGTTCACCAAGATTGATATCCACTTTGTAGTGACAGGCAAGAAACTCAAGGATTCGCTCGTCAAACGCGCCGTTGAACTATCTGCAACAAAATACTGCTCGGCCTCAATTATGCTTGAGAAGGCCGGTGTTGAAATCACTCATAGCTACGAAGTCATTGAAGCTGAGAAATTCTAATACGGCTCATAGGCGCCGATTCTTTCTCCCTGAACGAAGTCGACGCCTTGCTTCTCTACCTTCTGAAGAGCGATCGCTGAATCTATATTTTTTACTAGTACCGCCTTATCGAAATGGTGGGCTACGTTCACAAGAGGCTCTTCCTCACCCTCATCATGAAATGCTTTTAAAACCTCTGCATCAATCGTAATCAGGTCAACGGGTAAAGTTTGGAGCAATCTCGCCGGGCAATCACTTGTCCCATACCCCTCCAGACTAAAATGACATCCAAAGATCTGGAGCTCTCTAATAACATCCGCGGCAAAGTGCTCGTTCTCGAGCGCACTGCAGTCATACAAATCAAACCAAATACGCTCAGGAGGCATATCAGTGCACTCCAACAATTCTCGAAACTCTTCTTTAAAGTGGTCATCGGTTAAACTGATGGCGCTCAGGGGAACACGACAGGCAAGAGCGTTCGTCTTAGCGCTTAAAGATCGGGCTAAAAAGGCCAGCCACCAAGAATTCATCTCTTTTGCCTCATGATCTGTAGATGGCTCAAAAAAATCACTCCCCACATCAACGTCCATGTTTAACGGACGACATCGCAACTCTTGATTGTCTGGCAGGTCTATATCAGAAAGCTTGCTAACAGCTTGGGCAAACACAGAAAAAGCATCGCTATCCGATGCACTGAACATCGCAGCTGCGGTGTCCTCAGATTCGCTCTGAGAGAGCTCTATGCGACTGACAGTTTGACTCAAACCCGCACTCTCCTCCGAGACTTCCATCTGGCTTAAGCTTTGCTGCGCATTTCGAATGAGTGCTGCCTCGTTATTAAAACCAAGATACCCCCATACTTCACTGCGCATTAAAGATACAGAAACGCCGAGCACCTGCATATCGGACAACAAGGCATTCAATGCCTCTGTCGTGTCTGAAATGTTTTGTTGAGACGAATTGTTGGAGAAAAACATCACAAAGTCATATCGATTTAGGCGCGCTGCAACACGCACATCACTTACCTTTGTATTGATGAGATCAACGAGTTGACTGACGACCTTAGATTCTTGATCTTCCGCTAACTCGCCGCTTAACATGCGGATGTAGTACAAACAACACTGCTGAGTCCGCTCACCCTTTTTCATCGCTAAACGCACGAGTCGCTGGAACTCACGCGCATTTGGCAAGCCACTCTGTTTATCGTGAGAGGAATCAAAAGCGAGTTTTTCATATACCTCTTTGACCATGTCGTCCAAACCTTGCTTGACGATAGGCTGGGAGAAATCTGGATCTGGCGCTATCGCGCCATCCTTCAGGTAACCAGCGAATTTGAAAGCACCCAATTCGATGACTTTCAAGCCCTGATGATTGACAAAGACAAACTTGGTATAAGCTCTGGCAATCCAGACTAGCCGAATATACTGAGGCTCTGCTTCCCCTTCCTTCTGAAACCTCAACCAAGCATTCAGAGGAATGGCTTTCGCCCTTAGTAGCCAGGGCCGAAGCTGCTTAGATTTCTCAATATTGTTCTTTTCTCTCTCTTCTTCAGCCGATTCAGACTTTAAAATCACAGGTTTTGCTTCAACCATGGCATGTGTCCGAGACGAGGCATCTAGCATCAACTGCTTTAATTCCTCACGGACATTTTTCGAGGTCTCAACACCGCCAGAAATAGACTTCAAGCCATCCTGAATTAAAGGAATATTTCTACGCGCATCGAAACCAATCTCAGGATTTTGTCCAAATTGCTTCAGCGCTTCAACAACGCCAAGAGCCTCAGAAAACTGGGCGCTATCTTTACCGTACTTTATTGATAATAAGTTGAGATGCTCAAGCCATCCATTATCTAGCAAACTCTGAAGAGCTGCTGGTACCTGCTGCTTTGCAAGCATGCCCGATACAACTTCAGCTACATATTTTCGAGCCTCATCTATCTTATGCGCTCCATCAGCTGCGGCCGCAACCCGCTCGACATTTTTCAGATATAGAGCATGTTGTCTCGCGATCAGCTCATCCAACTCAGCACGTACCTGATCCACAACGCCATGATCTTGGTCGTACTCTTCGTTGATTCGCGCAACAAGCTGCTCAATTTTCTGATGTCCTATTTTACCGAGTCTTCCACCTTGAGCACCGAGCTTTGCAATCCTGTTTAGTACATCTCTGAGAGGGCTGTCATGGTCATCGAAAAAACGGTCATTTTCCAATAACTGCCTGAGAACCGGGATCTCTAGTCTAAAAAGATGTTGCTTACCTTCATGCGTTAAGCGCGGGTTCTGCTGCAATGAGCCAAAAAAACGATCAACGACATCAACCTGATCCTTCTGCTCTTCATTCAAGTCTCTCGGGGAGTCGGCATCTTTGTTCAAACTTTCCAAGACTCGTTCGAGAAGACTGGTTTGAGCTTCGTTGACATCTCTAGATTGCCCATGCAAAGAGGACAAACCTTGATGAAGCTCCTGATGACTAAACAATGGCGCACCCTCAGGCACCCCAGAAGAAGTATTGCCAGATTTGTTGCGCAGCTTTCTAAACAATTTCCCGATGGAAGAAAATCCCTCAGACTGTGTAGCCACGCCAGGAGCTTGCGCTGCATCGGAAGCTGGTGCATGGTCGGCTGAACCCTGAGATTTTTCTAAATCGACAGCCGATACATTTCCTTTCTCAACCCCGTCATGATTCAGCGTTTGCCCACCATAGCCCACAGAAGCTCGCGGCCTCCCTTCAGAGCGATCATGATGTTTCGCTTGTGGCGCCGATTCTATTGATTCAGGAGAGGAATCAACGCTAGGCTTAGGTACATCTTGCGCGGGCGGCGGTGGAGATTGATTCGATGAATCAATGGTGCTCTTCTCTTCTACTTTAGAAGGCTGCTCATACTTCTTAACTAACTCACCCAAGGACGCATCAGGCAAGACTCCCGCTTTGGCAAGCTGTTCGTTCAGCGAGTGAGTTAGGCTATCCAGTTCGGGTAAAAGAGCCGCTTCCAAAATTTTGAACGCGCGTCGCTCAAGAGCAAGTTCCTGAAGATATGGGTGCATTGCTGTCTGAAAAGCATAAACCAGTCTTTCGGGCCCCAAGGGACTGCCGCTGCCTCCCTCANTTCGATAGCCCATCGAATCGGTACGCATCTTTAAAAGCAGCAAGGGTGAGCGCAAACTCTGCTCTAGCTTCGTTGTGAGCACCTTACTTATTAACCAATCCTCAAACTCTCCTTTCGCGACAAGGTCCAAGTCCGAGGAGTTATTCTCAATGATATTTTTGCGGCCTCGAGGAGCAACACTAAGGATCTCGTTACTGATTTTCGCCAAAATAGTAGACTCGAACTTCTCGATTCTATCCGCGATATTCATTCTGGCATTGGCGATCTGATCCGTTTGCGAATTAACGGCTTCATCACGCACCGCTTGTACGACAAGAGGAAGCGCACTTTCATAAACGTTCTTCGTAGATTGTTCTATTAGTCTCAAACATCGCTCAATGATCGACGTATGCTGCACGGACAATTTAGGAGTTGAGTCGTTCGCGTATCTCTCTTTTAGAAAGCTAACAACCTCAGGGTATTGATTGACGAAGCGAAGCCCTGCCGTATTGTGACTCAAATGCGCCGGTTCAGCGTTAACAAATAACTCGCGACCCTGAAAATTCTTAAAGCTAACGCGCAGAATCCTGATAGCGCTATCTGACGGAATCGTTCCCGAAGCGAACGTGACGTACATTCCCTGCTCGCAAAAATCCTCGATAGTGCACGCAGAAGACTGTCCGCTTTCAAGATAAAGCGTTGCGGCCTGATGGCTTGATATGCGCTCTAGCGCTCTTCTTTCCTTTGCACTCACCTAGATCATCCCTCCGGTCAACGAATCACACCTAAAGTACTTTTCTCAATACTTTAGAGTTACGTGCGATATCGTATAGTTTGCCACTTGGTAACGCATCGTGACCACTTAATTCAAAACCCCGTTCAAGAAACCAATGCTCGGTTTGTGTTGTCAATACAAACAAGTACTTCAAACCTTGGCATTTTGCTTTTCTAGAAACCTCATCCAAGATTCGATCACCTCTTCCTTCGCGACGATAATCAGGATGCACCGCAAAACATGCTAGCTCAGCTGACTCATACTCCGGATAGGGATACAGTGCCGCACATGCAATAATCGCGTTATCGCGCAGATTAACGGTAAATGCATGCAGCTCTGTTTCGAGCAACTCTCTCGAGCGCCGCACTAAAACACCTTGCTCTTCCAATGGCTGGATTAGCTCCTGGATTCCGGTCAGATCGTCCAAATGCGCTTCGCGCACCTCATCATAGCTCTCTTCACTCACCATGGTTCCGACACCATCGCGGGTAAACATTTCCTCCAGTATCGCTCCGTCGTCTGCATAACCTAGGATATGCACTCGTTTGACGCCAGAGTGACATGCGGCACTGGCCAAGCGCAACAAACGACTATTTTCCCTCTCGGGTTCGGAATCTAATAAGCGCGTTAGAGACTGGGCATCGATCTGGCGAACAGGCAAGCCTTCCGAGTTTGTTAACGCGCTTTTCTCCTGGCCAAGGTAGATCAACTTGTCGGCTCCTAGCGATTGCGCGACCTCCATTGCCAATTCATCGTAAGACAAGTTAAAGATTTCACCAGTAACAGCATACCCCTGAGCGGTCTGAATCAACATTGATCCGGCCTGCAAATGTGCAGACATACTCTCATGGTCCACTCTACGAACCTGCCCTGTCCAGCCAAAATCAACCCCATCAATGACACCTCGGGGCTTCGCTACAATGAAATTCCCACTCACCACTTTAATTGCAGAACCGTGCATAGGAGAGTTGACCACGCCTATCGACAGCAACGCCTCAACTTCGCTTCGAACCTTACCATAAGCTTCAAGAACACAAGGAAGCGCCTCTTTACTCGTGACTCTGATACCTGACGAGAAGGCTGAGTTGATTGCTTTGCCCTGCAGAGCCCGATCAATCTGTGGCCGTGCTCCAAGCACCATGACAATACGAATGCCAAGGCTACTGAGCAAAGCCAAATCATGAATGATGTTAATAAAATTCTTATGCTCAAGAGCCTCGCCGCTTACACCAAATACGACACAACGATTTCGATGTCGATTGATATAAGGAGAAGCATGCCTAAACCAGTTGATCCAATCTTTCATTGTCTATTCTTAGTTCTCTAATTAGCTTATGAGGCTGCGATACAATAATTCTGGATCAACGAACGCAATACATCCGCCATTCCTCTAACCTGTTCTGTCGCGAGAAATTCATTGGGCTGGTGCGCCTGATCAATGGAACCTGCTCCCATTACAACGGTATCCATACCCATTCCACTTAAAAATGGAGCCTCTGTTGCAAAGGCAACAGCTTGCGCCTTTGTATCAGTCAATCGCTCACATATTTTCACCAGTTCCGAAGACGCGGGAGTCTCAAATGCGGGAACAGGTTTAACCATAGACTTATGCGTTACTTCAATCGCATGTTGGTAGCCTGTTTGTTGAACCAGCGCTTTTATTTCGGCATGCAATGACTCGATGGACATACCAGGCAGCGGCCTTAAATCAAAATTCAACTGACAATGTCCACAAATCCGATTTGGGCTGTCTCCGCCATGGATCGCCCCAACATTCAGCGTAGGGCCTGAAACAAGAAAGTTGGCATTTTGATACTGGCTTTGCAAACGCGAACGATAGGCAAGAATTTCACCTAAAAAACCATGGACTGCTTCGACAGTACTTTGACCAAGTGCAGGGTTAGACGAATGACCGGAACAGCCATGAAACTGAACCGACTCCATCATAATGCCTTTGTGCATGCGTATCGGCTTTATGCTCGTCGGCTCGCCAATGACAGCCGCTCGCGCCTGAAAGCTTGACCCTTCCGCCAATGTTCGAGCTCCAGCCATCGAACTCTCCTCATCCGCAGTTGCAATTACAATCAACGGTTGAATAAGCTCCGCACCCTCCAGCCCTCTGAGCGCTTCCACAATGATTGGAAAAAAGCCCTTCATATCGCAGGAGCCCAAGCCAAACAATTTCTCCTGCTCAAAATGCAGCTTGAAAGGGTCTGTGCTCCAGCGAGACTCGTCGAAAGGCACCGTATCAGTATGACCTGCAAGTACCAACCCACCGGGACCACTTCCAAGAGTTGCGATCAAATTGTATTTACCCTTAAGTGGGTCAACATCTTGTATCTGCGTATTAAAACCGAGCCGATCAAACCAACCTTGAAGAATATCAATTACACGCTCATTGCTGTGATCCCAATGCGAATCCGCTGCGCTAATCGAATTCTCCGCAACAATATCACCTAACAGCTCAGTAAAAGGCGCTAACGGAACATGAGGAATCCTGGTCACTCGGTCCATACCTCCAGCCTTTCTATCTCGAGAAGCTTAAAGGTATAACTTACTTTCCCATCGCCTTTAAGCGGTATCATCTCAATCTGATGCTCATCAATAAGCTTAACGCTTCCTTCATATTCTTGCTCCTTGAATAAACGCACTCTTACCTGTTTTCCAAGCAGTTGATCAAGCGGATTAAGCTCAGTCTCCGACGACATATCAACTTCGATATAAGCGGGTTCCACTGTCTGCTCTGGCTTTGACACCGTCTCTTGAATCGGTGGAGCAAAATATTGCTCCAACTCTAAAGCAACAGGCTCTCCGTCATTGCTTTGAACCTCTACGCGCGCAATAAATGCCGCTTCTTGCCAGCCATATGAGCCGTCCCGAGGCGCGGGAACAGCATCCCCTACGGAGAATCTCAATATCCCACCCTGCTCAATAAACGTTTTAATCACTGACAAGGCAGAACTACTCACGCGATACCCGCGCATCGCAAGGTTTTCACTCCAACCATCCACAATACTCTGCGACAAAGAGCCGGAATCTTCGGACTCGTGATAACAGGTCTGCGCCAGACGTTTAAAGTAACCGTTATCTATATAAGAAATACTGCGCAGTCGCCCCTCACCAGAACCGGAGAGATGCGCCAAGAGGTCTGTATCGATAATGACCCGTCCAAAACCGAGCGTATCAAACTCTATAGTCGACTCAGGCAGGCCAAGATGGACCATAACCTGCGCCTTGAGATTCTCAATACCGGCCTTGGCCAAGCTTGTCTTGGTTGGCGATGATTCACCGCTACAGGACAGAAAAGAAAACCATTGATCAATACTAAGGCTCAAGTTTTCAGAGAGCTGCTCATACATGAGCTGGTCAGGCAAATCCGTCTCGAAATCATCTAAAATAAGCTGATCAAGATCAGAATAATCAGAACCTAACGCGGATAATAAACCCAACATCATATCGACAGGACCTTCGAACTTAAGCCGCGCCTGCTCCGCTGAGAAATCCTTCTTTAACAAAAAGTGCTTGAATGTCGGTTTGGATATAACGACTTCGGAATCTTGGAGTGACGTGGAAACCGATTGGAAATTCAATGCACCAACCGATACGAGCTCTGTTTTGACTTGCGATAGAAAGCTACTTGCACCAATCATCACGGCAATTTTACTGCCGCCGACCAATACAACCAAGAGCACAAGAATAGCGGCAAAGAAACGTTTCATTAGATTTATCTACTCATTCGGGTTTAGGTCATTCTTTAAACTATAGCAAACATCAAATATCTCGAAAGGC
>NZ_LWFU01000835.1:0-532 GCF_001635135.1 Oleiphilus sp. HI0080 | reverse complement strand
TCTCGATGATTGGAAGGTTGGCCTTATCTCCGGTATTTGGGCTCCCATTTGTGGCGTCGCCGTCGCATTGTTCGTTGGCCTGTTTGTCGATTTGAGTGATCAACAGTATGCAATGCTGATCATCTTCTCGGCGTTACCTCCTGCGGTTTTAAATTATTTGCTTGCAGAACAGTTGAAGTTTGAGCCTGAGAAGATCGCGTCGATTGTTTTGACCGGGAATATGGTTAGCGCCCTGTCGATACCTATCGTCTTGGCATTTGTGTTGTAAAAGCGCCCTGCCGCTGATCCAAGTAATTCGATTATTAGTCTGCCGGCAAAAGCCAGATGTCTGTTTTGGGGTTGATGATAGTGCCATCCGCCTGCTTCAATTTAAATCGTTTGGAGGCCGGCTTACCTTGCTTATTATATTGAATGACAAAATGAAGGTGAGGGCCGGTCGAGAAACCGGTGTTACCGGAATATCCAAGCAATTGGCCGGTTTCAACGCTATCGCCTGGCTTAACGAGTACTTTGCCTATCAATAGATGCCCAT
>NZ_LWFU01000834.1:0-2017 GCF_001635135.1 Oleiphilus sp. HI0080 | reverse complement strand
ACAGAAGCTGGCTAACGAAGGCGAAGAGGATGGTAACGTTCAATCCGCTCAGCTAGTGAAGCAAATGATCGCTGAGTTGGAAGAAGTGCTCGACGTTTTAAACTCCTAAGTCCCTTCCTGATTCGAAGAAAGCACGTTCGCTCGTTGAGAGCAGCGTGCTTTTTTTATTTCTGCAGTTTATTTATTAACATCTCTACGCTATGATTCTCGCCGTTCCAACAAACGTTCGTTTGTGGTTTTCGGGATGTAGCGCAGCCTGGTAGCGCACCTGCATGGGGTGTAGGTGGTCGGAGGTTCAAATCCTCTCATCCCGACCAATTCTCTTCTTTTTATGGCAGCCAGATGGAGTTGTTAGTTCGGCTTTTAGAAATCGTTGGGCCCGTTTTCCTGATTGTGTTCATTGGCTTCTTATATGCCCGGAAAAGAAGCCCGGAGCTAAGTCATGCAAATGCCATTAATATCGAGTTATTTACGCCGTTTCTTATTTTTTCTGTTCTCTCACAAGGGGATTTTGAATTAGCTGAGTATGGGGCTCTCGCAGTCGCTGCAAGTATTGTTGTCCTTCTTCCCGGATTTTTGTCTCTTCCAGTTGCTCGCGCTTTAGGGCTGAACTGGAAAACCTTTGTTCCACCGATGATGTTTCGCAACTCTGGCAATCTTGGTCTACCGCTTTTGCTGTTTGCTTTTGGCGAAGAGGCGTTACCTGCTGCCGTGATATTGTTTATCGTCGAAAATACATTGCATTTTTCAGTCGGCATGCGGATGTTGAAGCCTGGCAGCAGTCTGTTCGCTTTGTTCAGAATACCTATGCTCCAAGCCACTCTATTGGGACTATTGTTTGCGCACTTTCATTGGGTCTTGCCGGGATTTATTGCTGAGGCGATAAAAATGTTGGGCCAGATTTCAATCCCACTTATGCTATTTGCGCTTGGGGCGCGTTTGTATGCTGCCAATCTCGATGATTGGAAGGTTGGCCTTATCTCCGGTATTTGGGCTCCCATTTGTGGCGTCGCCGTCGCATTGTTCGTTGGCCTGTTTGTCGATTTGAGTGATCAACAGTATGCAATGCTGATCATCTTCTCGGCGTTACCTCCTGCGGTTTTAAATTATTTGCTTGCAGAACAGTTGAAGTTTGAGCCTGAGAAGATCGCGTCGATTGTTTTGACCGGGAATATGGTTAGCGCCCTGTCGATACCTATCGTCTTGGCATTTGTGTTGTAAAAGCGCCCTGCCGCTGATCCAAGTAATTCGATTATTAGTCTGCCGGCAAAAGCCAGATGTCTGTTTTGGGGTTGATGATAGTGCCATCCGCCTGCTTCAATTTAAATCGTTTGGAGGCCGGCTTACCTTGCTTATTATATTGAATGACAAAATGAAGGTGAGGGCCGGTCGAGAAACCGGTGTTACCGGAATATCCAAGCAATTGGCCGGTTTCAACGCTATCGCCTGGCTTAACGAGTACTTTGCCTATCAATAGATGCCCATACATGGCGTACGTCCCATCCCCATGCAAAACCATTGCATAGTTCGCTTTGTCATAAAAAAAGGCGCTGCTAACACCTGAGTGCGCGTAGGTATCCTGTATATCGATAACAATTCCGGAGCGCGCTGCGGATATTGGTGTACCGACGGGCATCGCAATATCAATGGCATAGTATTGAGGTTCATGACTATGGCTGAATTTTCCACCAAAACCTTGGGAGATGCGTAGGCTCTTATATCCTTTAAACGGTACCGCATATACCTGTTCGTCGGGAACGGTGTCTGGTGCACCTATCAGGCAGCCAAATTCGATGTCTTTTGGCCGCAGCCATTGATCCTTAGTAACGAGAATATCTATCACGCTTGTCTGCTCAATTAAGATTTGTGTTGCGTCTTCATTGCCTGGCACGAGGTAATAGCATTGAACGGGAGCAAACAGAGGGTTTTTGAGCGCAAATACAACTTGGTCGTCTCGCTCTTGTCGGATTAATCTAACCTTCGACGTTTCAGAGCGCGGTTTGCTCGTTTTGATGGA
>NZ_LWFU01000833.1:0-1587 GCF_001635135.1 Oleiphilus sp. HI0080 | reverse complement strand
AAGATTTGGCTAAGTTTGTCTGGGAGGTTCCAAAGTATACGCCTGTTCACTTTGTCAAAGAGGCGGTAAAAGTGGGGTTGGCAGGTGAGGAGCTCTTCGTTGAGTTGCATTTCGATGATGAGGCGCATGCAGACTCGGATGTCATTATTGATCAGGTTCTTAAGAATGTTGGCCGCTTGGAAAAAAAGCACGGGTTTATGAAAATCGATTTTCTGGCGCTTAAGCAGGCGATCCGGCATCCATCTGGCGTGCCACAAAAAATA
The DNA here is from genome assembly GCF_001635135.1 of Oleiphilus sp. HI0080. NCBI lineage: Bacteria > Pseudomonadati > Pseudomonadota > Gammaproteobacteria > Oceanospirillales > Oleiphilaceae > Oleiphilus > Oleiphilus sp. HI0080. Next base: position 1,324 of record NZ_LWFU01000833.1, on the reverse strand, counting down.
GGCACAAAAAAAGCTGATCTTACTCAGATCAGCTTCGCAGCATCAAATCAGTAAATAAAGCGCTTCGGCCTTATTTGCTGCTTGCTTTTTGAAGCATACGTTCTGCTTTTTCTGCTGTTTCTTCCGCTTTTGCCATTGCTGCTTTAGCGGCCTGAAGAGCCTCTTCCGCTTTTGCCATTGCTGCATCCGCTTTTGCGCCGGCACTAGATGCTTCTTGTGCAGCAGCATCGGCAGATGTTTTCGCTGCGGCGGCGGCTGTTTGTGCTTCTGTCGCGCTGGCAGTAGCGCTATCTAGGCTTGATTGGTCTTCTTTAGACAGGCTTGCACATCCTGTTGCTAAAACAACGCTGCTGGCTACAGCAAGCATGCTGAGTTTCTTTAACATGGTTCTCTCCAAGTTTTTAGTTTGAGTTCAGTCGTATTGTATTTGTCTATTCGACTAAATACTCAGTTTAGTCAATTATTTATGGAATAGAAGCCTCAAAAGACTTTAAGTTCATTTAAACCGCGTTTCCGCAAGGCTCCCTGTAAAGATTTGTTGAAAACATATCCGCTTAAGTTCGCGAGGGTTCGCAGACTTTTGCGTTATACTTACTGTGATCAAATACACGCCACAAACTTGGATAGCAGCATGAATGATGAAGTGAACTTTAAGAATAACCCTCTACATGGTTTAGGGTTGAAAAGTTTGTTGGAGGAGGTGGTAGAGCACTATGGCTTTGAGATTCTGTATGCGTATCTCAATATCAATTGCTTTAAGATCAATCCAAGCATTGCCTCGAGCGTAAAGTTTTTGAAAAAAACAGATTGGGCGCGTGAAAAACTGGAAGGATTTTATCTGTATCAATTTAAAAACCTTCCTCGGCCTTCATCAGAGCAATATCACATCCCACCGCGAGATCGCATTATTCCTGACGGGCAAGTGCCCGGAGAGCCAGCGGAGTTAAGTATTGAGGATGCGGCTCGGCTGCAAGAAAAGCGCGCCAAAAAAGCCGCGGAGTTTGGCAAGAGCGGATCTCGACAGGGGCGTTCTAGCGGCCCTTATGGCGGTGGGGGCAGTTCGAGTAAACGATACGAATCTGACCGACCTGGACGAAAAGATAAAGCCTCCGGTTCTTCCACTCATTCTTCATCTGATTCTTCAACGAGTTCCCCAAATAGTGCCGGTGGTGATCCATGGGCCGCCTGGAGAGAGAAGTAATCATTGTCTTTTTGTTTTTAATCCCACTGGCATGATAAGGAAAAGTGATGCTCAAACTAATTGAAAAAATATCATTTCTTCAGGGGCTGATAGCGCTTTGTGTTCTCTGGAGCTTGATTATTT
>NZ_LWFU01000832.1:0-1433 GCF_001635135.1 Oleiphilus sp. HI0080 | reverse complement strand
CGCCAAATTCGGATAGGTCTTAATCGCCGCCATACCATTCGCACCATGACATGCTGCGCAAACCGCAGACTTCGCTTTGCCTGCTGCCGCATCGCCTGCAATAGCAGTGCTGGCACCGAAAGCCATGCACATGGCAGATAATAGGATCGCTTTCTTCAACATCTTGTTTCTCCATTTTGATCAGAACTGGCGAAGACATGGCTCCGCCGCTTCAGCGTTCAGTTTAGCAGAGACCTTAAAAAACCAAAGGTTTTTCGGTTCAGAGCAGACTATCGATATTATTTAAAACGTCGTCCTCAATACATCAGATTACTTTTTATTCGATCTGGCGCGCATTTTCCGGATCGCACATTTCGCTTTAGAGCGCTTTGCGATAGCATGCCTTACGAAAATAAAAACTGCGAGATTGATCAATATGTTACGTGTCTTATCGAGTCTGCTGTTCTTGTTCGCTTTGAGCACCTCCGCTGCCGCAAACAGCCTTCAACCACTTACCATGTGTGTATTCGACTTTGTCGGCCATGACGGACCAATTCACAAGGAAATGAAGGAATACAAAATCGACGCCGTTAGATGGGGCGTAGATCTTCAGTTCAAGGTATATACTGATGACCGTGTTGCTTCGGAAGAGTTTAAAAACGGCGTCTGCGACATGCTCAACCTGCCAGGTATTCGCGCAAGGGAATACAACAAGTTTACGGGCAGCATTAACGCCGTTGGTGCACTGCCAACCTACGACCACTTGGCGATTGTTGTTAAGTCACTCAGCAGCCCGGGCGCATCCAAACTGATGCGAAATGGTGAGTACGAGATTATCGGTATTGGTCCAATTGGCGCCATTTTCCTATTCGTAAATGACAAATCTATTCAGAACCCTGAAGACATGGCCGGTAAACGCGTTACCGTTTTGGATAACGCACCAGAAACCGAATATCTTGCAACACGCATTGGCATGACCCCAGTGTCCTCTAGCATCGCGAACGCGCTTCAGAAATTTAACAACAAAGCGGTCGATATCACAGGTGCTCCAGGCCTCGCGTACGAGCCTATGGAAATGTACAAAGGATTAGAGCCATCCGGCGGCATTATTAAGTGGCCTAGCTTACAGATCACGATGCAACTTATCGTTCGCTGGGAAAAGGTACCTGAAGGCTTTGCACAAAACTCGCGTGAACTCATGGCCAGCAAATACAAGGATCAGATTCGCAAAATTGTGGATAGCGAGTTAACCATTCCAGAAAAATATTGGATAGACATCAATGATAAGACCAAAGATAACTGGAACGAGTTATTCCGTGAAAGCCGCATCGCATTGCGCGACAAAGGTGTCTATGACGGAAAAGCGCTTACCCTATTCCGCAAGGTACGCTGCAAAATTGACCCTGCGTTAGCGGAATGTACATCGAAAGATCGCGAATAGCGTTTCTAGAAAT
>NZ_LWFU01000831.1:0-1654 GCF_001635135.1 Oleiphilus sp. HI0080 | reverse complement strand
CCAATGGGATGAGTGGATACCATGCTTCATTGATAGAGTCATGAGCTCGTGATAAGCAGGATGAAAGCGTATTTCATCCACCCGATGGCCATATCGATCATGTGTGTGAAGCTCGGGCTTAACAACGTTTGCTTGAAAACCAAGTTCGACCACGTTTTCTGAACCACATATTTCACCAAGCACATTCAGGTCATCCGTGTTTAGATTGGGAGCAAGCGTCTTGACTATGGACGTTAGCGCGATATCGCTTGAATAAGTATTATGGTTGATCAGTGGCTCAGGTAAGTTTTCAACATGATGAGTCTTTGCCCAGTACTGGTTGCTTGGTTCAAAAACGGTCATAAAATGCCCTACCCTTCTTACTTAACTTATTGCTGTATAAAAAACGACTTGAAGGCCCAAAGTTATAAAGATAACTCCGGCTGCCGTATTTACGTGCTTTAACCGCGCAAAACGCGTGGCTTTGAAGCCTGAGCTAGTGACAATAAACGCAACTATGATATACCACAACCCATCAACAGCAGACGCGATTAGCGTCATCGCAATTTTTGCTTGACTCGACGGATCAAAAACTAAGAATTGTGAAAAAATTGCCGTGAAGAAGATCGCTAACTTCGGGTTAAGGAATGCAATGCTGAACCCATCGCGAATGGCAGAGAACTTTATCTGCTCGATACTTGGCGTGTTTTGAGGTGCGCTATTTGCCTTAAGGGACTTAACTCCGATATAGATCAGGAACACAGCGCCGATCAACGAAATATAGCTCATGAAGTTGGGTAAAAACTCAGTCAAACCGTGCATCGCGAATACGGTAAAGACAGCCCATAAAAGTACGCCAAAAGCATGAGCTATCGCAGCCGAGACTCCGGCTAACCGACCGTCATCGAAGGCATGCTGCATAACACACAACAGAGACGGCCCCGGGCTCATCGCACCAAGAAAACAGGTCGCGGTCAATAAAAGCCAATCAAAATAATTCATCGTAAAGTAAGCCTACTTCGCTTTCGAGAACGGCAGCCAAGCAGCCGATCGCTTTTTTAAAAGTTCTGAAGAATGAGGGGGATTTTAAAGGGTAAGTCTGGATTCAAAAGAGTATAACAATTCATGCTTTTGAAATTAATAGGACTGAGTATGGAGAAGCCTTTCCAGATTTAATCAAAATACTATGTACTTTTTAGGTGTTATCGCCCGCCAAAGCGCGTTTGATGTGGCTGCAAGAGAGCTTTTCAAATAAAAGGAGCTTGTAAGGGCCGTTGCTAAGTGCAACAAAATTCTTAGGAAGAGAGCTTTCGTATTTTCGGTTTGGAACACCAAAGGGACGCCCTTCTATCGCTCGATAAGATACGGTAGATCACTGATTCTTGCACAAAGGTACATCCTTATCCGTCCAAGCGTTATATCTTGACTATAGGACATAAAAAAACCCCAGCAGGGTGTCTGCTGGGGTTTCTGATTAAAGCCTGACGATGACCTACTCTCACATGGGACCTCCCACACTACCATCGGCGATGAACCGTTTCACTTCTGAGTTCGGGATGGGATCAGGTGGTTCCAGTTCTCTATGGTCGTCAGGCAAAACTCTGGTTGAAGACCATCACTGATCACCAACACTTAATTCTGCTGTTGTCTTTAACATTGGAAGCGATAGTAGCGC
>NZ_LWFU01000830.1:0-1627 GCF_001635135.1 Oleiphilus sp. HI0080 | reverse complement strand
TGCCAAGCTAGCCGGTGAACTTTGTCGCTAGCTCAAACGCATTTGAAGTAATGAGGACAAGAAAGAATGTCTGGTTATCAGTCAGTTTTGAAAGAAGGTCTTTTTGAAGGCAAAACCATCATCGTCACAGGCGGAGGAAGTGGCATTGGTCGCTGCACCGCACATGAGCTGGCAAGCCTCGGCGCCCATGTCGCCCTCGTTGGCAGAAAGATCGAAAAGCTCGAAGCCGTGAAAGCAGAAATTGAAGAAGATGGCGGCTCAGCCGAGGCACATGCGTGCGATATCCGAGATGAGGACGCGGTAAAAACATGTGTGAAAGCGATTAAACAGAACAACCCTGCCATTCATGGCTTGGTTAACAATGCAGGCGGGCAATTCCCCTCCCCGCTGACCGGCATTAACCAAAAAGGTTGGGAAACGGTGGTACGCACTAACCTAACCGGCGGTTTTCTCATGGCGAAAGAGGTCTATCTTGCAAGCATGAGTAAACATGGCGGCTCGATCGTCAACATTGTGGCTGATATGTGGGGCGGCATGCCGAATATGGGACACTCCGGCGCTGCACGTGCAGGCATGGTGAACTTCACACAAACCGCTGCCGTTGAATGGGGTTGCTCTGGCGTTCGTGTAAACGCGGTCGCGCCCGGTTGGGTAATGTCGAGCGGCATGGACAGCTACCCTCCCGCTCTGAAACCGTGGATCCGCAGCCTCAAAGACGCAGTCCCTGTAAAGCGGATGGGAACCGAAGCGGAAGTCAGCTCAGCAATCTGTTTTTTACTAAGCGATGGCGCAAACTTTATCAGTGGCGACTGCCTAAGGATTGATGGCGCAGCGTCTCAAGGCGGGCGTGTTTTCCCTCTCCCAAAAGCAAAGAACTCTGATTCATACGATGGCTTTCATCGTTCTGAAACACCCGATATTTTCAAAGACGACGAGTAAAGGACGCGAGAAAATAATGAGCACACTGGAATCAATGATCGACGTGAACTCTGAGCAGTTCCAAGCAAATTCAGAGTCGATGCAAAGCCATATCGACAGCTTTCGAGAGATCGAAAAAAAAGTCGCCAACAAAGAGCTTGAGGCAAAAGAAAAGTTCATTAAGCGTGGAAAGTTATTACCACGCGAACGAATTAATCTGCTACTTGATCGCAACACACCGTTTCTCGAAGTTAGTTCACTCGCCGGTTTTAAAATGCATGACGACAAAGACGGCTCTATGGCCGGCGGCGGAATTATTGCTGGCATCGGTTACGTGTGTGGAATGCGCTGCCTGGTTATTGCCAGCAATAGCGCGATCAAGGGCGGGACGATCTCACCCACGGGTCTTGAGAAAACGCTCCGACTTCAGGACATCGCCAAAGAGAACAAGTTACCGGTCGTGACATTAGCTGAAAGTGGTGGCGCAAATCTTAACTACGCCACAGATGTTTTTGTGCACGGCGCACGAGGTTTTGCGAATCAGGCACGCCTCTCCGCCGCCGGCATTCCACAGTTTACCATTGTCCACGGTAATGCGACCGCAGGCGGCGCTTATCAGCCTGGCCTGTCAGACTACTCGATCGTAGTAAAAGAGCAGGCAAAGATGTTTCTTGCTGGCCCGCCCCTTCTGAAAGCGGCGACCGGAGAA
>NZ_LWFU01000829.1:0-1100 GCF_001635135.1 Oleiphilus sp. HI0080 | reverse complement strand
GTAGTGATGCAATGTTGAGTGCTTTATCAAGCGTTTGGACGGATTTCCCATTAAAGAGCGCAGAGGTAATGATCCTTTCTTTTTCAGGAGGTTCGACACTGTATAAGCTGAAAGGCGTGACTGTTGCGCTGCCAGGCGTCGAACCAATAGTGGTTCCTCCCAATGAGAAGGTAACGACCTCTCCGTCGTTATAGTTAAACCTACCATCAACATCGGTGATACCGGAAAGAGTCGGTGTGGCGTAACGAAGCCCTTTTACTGGACTGTCTAAGAACACACCAGTGTTATAGGTTACCGCTGGAGGGGGTGTGTCTCCGCCGCCATCTTCACCGCCGTCTCCACCGCTCGGATTTCCACCTCCGGAGATGGCGTCACCGCCACCACCACCGCCACCGCAAGCGGTAAGCGTTGAGATGAGAAGGGCGCCAAATAGAATTTTCCAACTATTCATTTTGCTTACCCTCTGCTATTGCGGTGTCAAGCTGATGGAATCTAAGTTCGCACCGCTTGAACCGGTCGTTTCTAGTCGAAGGGTGTTTGAGCCAGATTGGGGGGTAAGTGCAAATGAAGCCGTATCGAGCCATGTCGTTAGGCTACCTGTTGCAGGGAATGACAATGTGCCTAACGATTGCCCGTTCAAAATCACTTCAAGAGGGCGGTCTCCGCTATCCCATGCATAGCGGACAACAAGGTCGTACGGTAATTCAAAGGCGTTAAACGTATATTCTACAAAGCCTTCGCCACTATGCTCGATATAGCCGGAGCCGGTGAAGCCCGTGTTCGTTGACGCGACAGTGTGTGCGCCAGAGATGGTCGCTGTTTCGGCTTCAAAAGAGATTGTGACTGGCGTTACTACATTGACTGTTCGGGTTTGTGTGACCGCGCTATTACCTGCTGTATCACTCACATCGTAGCTAAGTATGTAGGTGCCTTCCGTGTTGATGTCTACGTTACCTGTAGGCGAGACGCTTGAACTTAGGTCGCCATCGATGTTATCGCTGGCGCTATATCCTGGATCAACAAACAGATCACCAAGTGCGATATCTATGTTGGTATCGCCTGTTAAGGTAATAACAGGAACCGTGGTGTCAGCGACGATA
>NZ_LWFU01000828.1:0-1794 GCF_001635135.1 Oleiphilus sp. HI0080 | reverse complement strand
CGATCCCCAGAATTTACGTATTCCCGCGGTGAATTTGTTGACCGAGCTGGTGCCTGATGGCAGCGAGGCGGGTGTCTGGACTTTCGGTCAATGGGTCAACAATCTTGTGCGCTTTCAAGTCGTTGATGACGCATGGCGCGCGATGGCGAAAGAGAAAGCAAAAGAGATCAATTCTGTCGCTTTGCGGACCAATATCGGTGCTGCGCTCGAAAAGGCCTCAGAGAATCTCGAAGCAGGGCAACAATACCCGAACACGCATTTTATTCTATTGACGGATGGTATGGTCGATATCGACAAGGAGCCTGCGAAAAATACAGCCGAGCGTGAGCGTATTCTTGGCCCTGTGCTAGCGCGTATAGCGCAAACAGGCGCTCATGTGCACACGGTTTCTCTGTCAAAAAATGCAGATAAGCCGCTGATGGATAAATTGGCGATTGGTTCGGGTGGGCAGTCTGCTCTGGCTGAAAGCTCTGATGATTTAAGTCGTGTTTTTCTACAGGCCTTTGACCAAGCGGTTCCGCAGGAGCAAGTGCCGATCGAAGGGAACGCCTTCGTAATCGATTCTAGTATTGAGGAGTTTACTGCGCTTGTTTTCAAAAAAGAGGGTGCGAAACCTGTGCGCCTTGTTTCTCCCGATCTTGAAACCATTGAGCCGAGCAGTGGCCGAGAAGATGTGCACTGGTATAGCGATGCAGGGTATGAGTTGATTACGGTCTCTCAACCTGACGAGGGCGAATGGGTGATTGATGCGGAGGTTGATCCCGATAGTCGAGTGACGATAGTCAGTAATCTGCAAATGGACGTGACATCATTGCCAAGTAATATTTTTGCTGGGGATGTTTTAGATGTTAAAGCAGGCTTTTTAAATGAAGGTGAGTTGATTGAAGATGAGGATTTTCTGTCGATTCTTGAAGTAGACCTTGTGGTAACCAATGAAGAAGGTAAGTCGGGTAAGCGGGCAATGGCGACAGCCGGCGATGGCGTTTTCTCTGAAACTATTTCTAAGCTAAAGACTGAGGGTGCGTACAGAATTGCTGTCGACGTAGACGGGAAGACATTCAAGCGTCGCTTTGAGCAGGTTGTCAATCTTCGTCCTCCATTCGATTTTGAATTGTCGGCGAAGGGCGGTGAGCAGCCTCAACATCAATTGGTTGTTACTGCGCTGACCGATGATATCGACATTGATGGGACCAGTGTTTTTGCGAAAGTGAAGGCGCCGGATGGTACGAGCCTCATAAAAGCAGTTGAGCAAGTCAAAGGAACGAAACAGTGGCGTTTAGCTGTTACTCCGGAAGCGGGCGATGGTACCTATAAGGTCGCGGTGAAAGTGAAGGGTAGAAAGACTGCTGGAGAGGATGTAAATCTTTCGCCTAAAGTCTTCGAGGTGGAGTTTCCTATTCCTTTGGGTGAGGCGAACATGATTGTCGCAGTTGAGGAAGAGGCGGCTGAGCCTGTAGAGGGTTTAGATGAGCCTGCTGAGCCTGAACCAGCGTTGGAGGAGAGCATAGCTCCTAATTTGGCTGAGAGTAACGTTGAGCCTGAGTTGGTGCCGGAGGAGGAGCTTGAGCCCGAGGAATCGGGAGTCGATTATGTCCTGTGGGGATCGATAGCTGGTGGTGTTGCATCCCTTTTAGCTTTGTTGGGAACAGTTTTTTACTTCCTAAGAAAGAAAAAAGCGGCTCAAGAGCCTGACGACGAGGTGATCAATGACTCCATCATGGATCAGCTAAACGACACTTCAATTGAAGATGTTGACTTTGATGCGGAGCCAGAGCCAGAACCAGAACCAGAGCC
>NZ_LWFU01000827.1:0-609 GCF_001635135.1 Oleiphilus sp. HI0080 | reverse complement strand
TCTCGTGTTTAACCTTTATGAGGATTGCTAAATGGACGCTTTTATTCCCGCCATTGCTGGCGGCGTATTGATTGGTGGCGCTGCCGCGCTGCTTTTAGTGGCTTTGGGTCGCGTAGCGGGTATCTCCGGTATTTTTTGGTCTGCATTGTCTTCAATCGCTAAGCTCGATGTGGCTCCCAACATGTGGCGCATTACCTTTGTGCTTGGTTTGATGATCGGGCCGATCATTGTGCATCAGTTTTTTGGTCTGCCGGTGCCGAATGCGCCTGAGGGGAGCACAGCGCTCGCGATTGTCTCAGGGTTGCTGGTTGGTTTTGGCACTAAAATGGGGTCTGGTTGCACGAGTGGGCATGGTATCTGCGGCATGGCGCGATTCTCTCCGAGGTCTATCCTCGCAACCGTAACTTTTATGGCGGCGGGTTTCGTTACCGTGTTTGTTGTTCGTCATGTTTTTGCATAGGAGTTCTACAATGGCTGGATTTGTTGGTTTAGTGGTCGGATTGTTGTTTGGCGCAGGGTTGGCGTTGTCGGGTATGACAGACACGCAAAAAGTGATTGGTTTTCTGGATTTGTTTGGCGATTGGGATATTACTTTAATGTTTGTCATGG
>NZ_LWFU01000826.1:0-2112 GCF_001635135.1 Oleiphilus sp. HI0080 | reverse complement strand
GATGTTACTTCGTAGCCGTTTGTAAGGCGCACACGACATACTTTACGCAAAGCCGAGTTAGGCTTTTTCGGCGTAGTCGTATAAACACGAGTACAAACACCACGACGCTGCGGACAAGCCTGCAACGCGGGAACGTCACTTTTAGCGACGACACGCTTTCTAGGCTTACGCACCAACTGATTAATAGTTGCCATGTAAGCAAACTCCAATATTATCTATCAAATTCCCACCCAAAATAGGTGCTCTCAAGTCGAGGGGCGCAAGTCTAATGACGCCCCCGTACAGTGTCAAGGCGTTTGGTTTATTTTTAACCAAACGCCACAACACGAAAGAAACCAGCTCGCTTAAAGCGAACCGCTCTCTTTGTTCAGTTCAGCACTCAACGCTTCTACAACATCCTGAGCTGAAACACCCAAGCCTTCTTCGACCGGGCCTTTTTCTTTTCTCGCTTTTCTTTCTGCGTGGTAAGCCAAACCTGTTCCGGCAGGAATCAGTCGGCCAACAACAACATTCTCTTTCAAGCCGCGAAGGAAGTCTCTCTTACCCGTAACCGCACCTTCTGTAAGAACGCGCGTAGTCTCCTGGAAGGATGCCGCAGAAATAAACGACTCTGTTGCAAGAGATGCTTTGGTAATACCAAGCAACTGCCGCTCACACTGTGCAGGCATCTTGTCGTCCAAGTCGGCCTTCTCATTCGCCTCAAGGAAGTGAACGTATTCAACCTGATCACCTTTGATGAGATCAGTATCGCCAGCCTGAGTCACCTCAACCTTTCGAAGCATCTGGCGCACAATCACTTCAATGTGCTTGTCATTGATGACAACCCCCTGCAAGCGGTAAACATCCTGAACTTCGTTTGTGATGTACTTCGCCAACTCAACGACCCCAAGAAGACGCAAGATATCGTGCGGATTAGACGGGCCATCAGAAACAACCTCTCCCTTCTCTACACTCTCACCTTCAAACACGTTCATCTGACGATGCTTCGGAATCAACTCTTCATATGGATCGCTACCATCTTTCGGAGTAATGACAAGGCGCTTTTTACCCTTCGTCTCTTTACCAAAGCTCACGACACCGGAAATCTCCGCAAGAATAGAAGACTCTTTCGGCTTACGCGCTTCGAACAAGTCGGCCACTCGCGGCAGACCACCCGTGATATCACGCGTTTTAGAGGACTCTTGAGGGATACGAGCGATAATATCACCCTCACTTACCTCATCGCCGTTACGTAGTGACAGCAGCGCATTCGCAGGCAAAAACATCTGGAATGGCGTATCTGTGCCAGGCAGCATAACTGGCTTGTCTTTCGCATCGACCAATTGGATCATAGGACGCACATCCTTACCTGAGGCAGGACGGTCTTTAGGATCTAAAATCTGGATACTACTAAGACCGGTCAATTCGTCGGTCTTAGTAGAAATGGTAATACCATCTTCAAAGCCGACTAACTGAATCTTACCGCTTTGTTCGGTAATGATAGGGTGCGTGTGCGGATCCCATTTAGCAACTACCTGACCCGCCTCTACAGCAGCGCCGTCTTTCACCGAAATGACCGCGCCGTAAGGCAGTTTATACCACTCTCGCTCACGACCATGCTCGTCGGCAACTGCCAAAGCAGATGAACGAGAAGTAACAACAAGGTTGCCATCTTTACGCTCGATGTGCTTCATATTATGCAAGCGAACAGACCCGCCATGCTTGACTTGGATATTGTCTACCGCAGAGGACCGTGACGCAGCACCACCAATGTGGAAAGTACGCATTGTCAGCTGCGTACCTGGCTCGCCGATCGATTGAGCTGCAATAACACCTACCGCTTCGCCACGATTAACAACATGGCCCCGCGCGAGGTCACGTCCGTAACATTGCGAGCACACACCATGACGCGTATCACAAGTAATCGCTGAGCGAACCCAAACTTCATCAACACCCGCTTGCTCTAATTCCTCTACACGCTTTTCATCAAGGAACGTACCGCGAGGAAGAACGGCGTTTTCTGTGTCACCAGGAGCAAATGCATCCTTTGCCGTTACACGACCAAGCACACGATCACCAAGAGGAACAACAACGTCGCCACCCTCGATCATTGGCGTCATCAATAGGCCTTCT
>NZ_LWFU01000825.1:0-13460 GCF_001635135.1 Oleiphilus sp. HI0080 | reverse complement strand
ATTCCTGAATTAGGGAAGATCAAGGCGAACGGCTTGAAGCGCTTTGTTTTTGCTCACACCGTCTTTCCAGAGGCTCCATGCAAGCACCGCCTCGCCAGAGCTGGAAACAGACACATCAAGAACAGCGTCGTCCTTAGAAAAATCGAGAGGCATCCTGGTGTCTCCACCGACGTTTGGATCGTCATCATACACAGCTTCGGTCACGAGACCCTCAACTGAGGTCAGAGAAAAGTAATCTCCCTCGAGGGGCAAGACAAACAAACGAACGCGCTCTTTTTCTAGGCCAATACCGTACGGCGAACCTAGAGCCCCAGCAGCGCTTCTTACCGATTCTCTAAACGCAATAAGGACATTGTCTTCAGGGTCTGAACCAGCCGATTGATGTGAGATCAAAGATCCCGCTTCGCTAACAATCAACCTTGCCTCATTCACATCGATAGAAAAATTATGAACTTGATTCGAGTCAAAACGAACACGCCAAATCGTTACTGCACTTCCGTTTAAAATAGACCCGAAGCTAATGTAGTCCTCTCCTAGATAGGTCCAGACCAGATCGCCATTTTCTAAAGCAACCAGCTCAGGTGCCAAACGAGCATCCCAACCATCGGTGACTGCGGCAATCTCTGAAATCGTCAATGTCGAGTCAACCGATAACAATGCAGGTGGCAAACTATCTCGCTGGTAACTCAAGGCGAATTCGTCATTCGCTTCATTACTTAAAGCAACGACTGCCGGGTTCTTGAAAAAATATTCCGCGCTGGCGGTATTGCCCCCAGCAATGACACCGACAACGAGATTGTTGCCATCTAAATCAAAGCGAGCTGCATGTACTCGAGAGACATTATATGAATCAATGATTGCATCTTGCCCCCAAACCACCAAGCCTCGCCCAATCAGACCGTCCTCATTAACTTGTACAGCCAACGATATAGAGTTGACCTCTCCAGCACCGATTTTCATATCGGAGGTCGCTAAGATACAAAACTCTTCAGCCGTGGAGCCATCCGCTTTTTGAATGTAAACACACACAGGAGTGTTAGTATCGTTATTATCAATCGCAACAATGTTTATGCGATCACCATTGATCACTGCTGACGTTGATGCAATTTTTGATACTTTTTGAGTCACGTTATTGCTTACCAATGCCTTTACAGCACCGCCTGATATTTTCTCTGAGAGCTGTGCGTTCCAATCGCCGCCACCGGCATCTGAATAATCAAAATAAACTAGTGAGTCATTACCAGAGTTATCAATAAAGACCGAAGCGTTATACCCCAGAGGAATGGTAGAGAGATCCTCCGTATTGCCTGCGATGCTTGAAGAGCTCCATGCTCCGCCAAGCTCGCCAATGGTTAAATAATTGCTCGCACCACCATTTACATTGAGCGCCGCTACAACAGCCTGTCCGCTTCCATTTACATCAGTATCTACTGCAAGTAAACCTTGATCGCCCACCATACTTAGATCCGTTATTACTCCTAGCCCGCGACAAACAAGGTTAAGCGTTGATACGTCCACCGTACCCGCGACACCCGAGTCGGTGTCGAGATCGCAGATCGCTTTTGGTTGATCCGCAAAAGCCAAAGGGATTTCTATCGCGATCATAAAATCGCTGCCAAAGGCGACGCTTTGGTTAAATGCGAAGCTAGTATCGCCTCCGTTCACCAAAATACTTTCGGCTCCGTTATTGAGGTTAAGCGTGAGCTGCCCTTGCGTTAGCCCACGCACCGAACCGGATACCGTCAGGGGCGTATCAGAACACGTCAACACAAGCGACACATCTGCTGTGCTAATTGTGCCACTGGCGCTGTCCAAAGAGCAGATTTGTCCAACCGGCTGCTGTGTAACAGAAATGGTAAAAGCCGCACCACTCTGCAACTGAGCCGAAAAATCAAAGCTTGAATCGCTAGAAGCAGGTGTGCGCGTGATATTGGTCGAGCCGCTAGACAAGGTTAACTCTAAGCCTGAAGCAGTAAGACCATTGATCACCCCTGCGACTGAATAGCTTGCTGGTGTCCCGCCTGGCGTGCTGCCGCCGCCACCTTGATTACCCGAACTGACTGAAGCTCCTCCGCCTCCACCGCCGCAAGCAGCGACAAGCACTGCAAGAGATAGTAAAGACGCATACTGCGCCAGAGCTCTTATCGTATTCATGTTCAGACCTATTTTCTCAGCGATTGACAACAACACACCTGCGGTTTCGAGACGCGGCAAATCGCAGTGCATTCAATCCCCTAATTATCCTCCTGTTTACATAAGATAAACATCAAAACTTTGTAAACTGCATCGAAGACGGGGACTGACTCAAAACTTAGTGAGTTATCCTGTGCTTGTAATGGAACAAAGCACGGTAAAGATTTGGAATGAGACTTAAGCTGAGTTGAACGCATCAACGACGCGCTCGACTCAAAAGCAGGCAGATCAAAGGAGCATTAACTTAGCGCACTCAATCAAAGATTTTCAACGTCGTACTCATTAGCCGTAGAGTTCTAACCAAACTACCACTCCCCCGTATTCTCCATACTCGCCCATGGCTCTTGCGCTGGCAGGGCATCACCTTTTTGAAGCAGCTCCACACTGATACCATCGGGGGATCGAATGAACGCCATATGCCCATCACGTGGCGGTCGATTAATCGTCACGCCCATAGCTTGAAGGTGCGCGCAGAGAGCGTAAATGTCGTCAACACGGTATGCAAGATGGCCAAAATTTCGACCACCCGAGTAGTCTTCTGGATCCCAGTTATACGTCAGTTCTAACTCAGGCGCCTTCTCTGAGCGCGCACGATCCTCATCATCACGTGCAGCAAGATAAATGAGCGTAAAACGGCCTCTCTCACTTTCATAACGCTTGGTTTCGACGAGACCAAGGCCATCGCAATAAAACCTTAGCGATGCATCAACATCGCGAACACGAACCATAGTATGAAGATATTGCATTGCGTCTCCTATCAAGACTGTTTGGAGCGATTCAAAGTAGTGCTTTGATGCTAAGGTCTCAGCATGGCGACTGAACGCGATGCGTATTACCTAAATGAAGCGAAAGTCCGCCTTACTCTGAGCGAATGGGCTTTTGATCTCATCGCGTCTCTCTCGTCATTTGTGATTGGACATGATGCCGTATAGACTCAAGAGAACTGCGCAAAAGCATCAAAGGACTGTGCCTGAGATCATGCAAAGAATAAAGAACCGACATAGAGAAGTAAAACGGTTCACGAACTGGAGAGTACTTACTCCTGTCTACCTAACTTTATTAGCACTATTAGCACTTTTCGCTTTCTCGAATCTTGCACAAGCTGAGAATCAGCTCGCAAGCAAGCCTATAAACGTAAGCATTGCGTTTTCGGATGGAGATCCGCCGACCTCATGGTCAAAGGATGGTATCGCAGCACAAGGATTGTTGCCCGAGCTCGCTTCCGCAGTATTCAATCGCATTGACAACATTCAATTGGATGCGGCTCCCCTGGCCTAGAGCCAAGCTAATGGCGAAGAAGGCAACAGTAGATGGCCTATTAACCTACCCTTCAAAATCGCGCCAAGAATACCTACTTTTTAGCGAACGACCCACGTATGTCATGGACTACAGCTACGTGATATACAACAAAAATAATCCCAGAAGCGCAGAGCTAGCGCGTCTTCCAAGCTTTAGAGCGCTTGGGGACTTCATCATGGCAACAGAGGGGCCAGACGTAGCCGATTCGTGGGAGGAAGTGAATCTGCCGATCGACGCATTCCCGCGCTTTTACGTCAATAAAGCAATACAGATGTTTCATTTAGTGTTGCGCCGCAACAGCGCAGATTACTTCATTCGAAACCTCGAAGAAGCAAAATATATCGCCCGCTCCTTAGGTTACAGTGAGCAACTCGGATACACGAAAGTCACATTCAAGACGCAGAATGTTGTTCCCTTTCACCTAGGTATTCAGAGATCCCATCCAAAATCGCAGTACATCATCCAGCAGATCAATGCCGTGCAACGCTCTCAAGAATTTGAGCAAGAGGCTATGCAAATCATCAAACGCTATCAGTAATCTAAGGCCTTGCCGCGTTTTGTTGTCGGAAAGCGACACAGCGCAGCCTTAAGGTATGGTGGTGCAAGGAGGGCGTGAGGGGTGCTCGGGGGCTTAACAGAAGCCCCCGCAAAAAGAACTACTGCAACTTGTAGTAGGTTGGCACTAACTTAGACAAAGCGTCAAGGGATGCCTCTTTCGCAAAAACAGGGCTATCTGTTGATTTATCGGGAAAGAAGCCAAGTAAAATCTCGATCGTGCCACCCTCTGCAAAACGGCTCATCCAATCCCCCTCTACAATGCCAATCGTACTTCCTTCCATACGATCTAGCGGGATAATCTCGCTACCGTTAATGCGCACACCAACGCCCTCAAGGTTCGCATCGATATCTGACGAGCTGTCTATGACGAGTTGGTCCGACTTCAATATCAAACGAATCTGCGAAAGGTAATCACCATCTCCCATCTGCAAAGTCGGTGTACTCAATACCAAATCCTCGCCCTGCTCAAAGCTTTGACGCAAAGTCCAGATATCGACAGTAACCGGCAAATCTTTGCGGCTCACATCAAGCGCATTCTCTAGCGATCTTTGGCCTGTCGTCTCTTCGGCTTTCACTGGAACTGGCGCGATCTCTTTTTCAGCTGCAGATGTTGATTGGGGACGTGGCTCGGCCGAGGCTGCTTCCGGCTCCGCTGCGGAAACCGCAACTGGGTTCAACTCGCTAGACGCACTATCCGCCGAATTCGTGACCATTTCAGATTGATTGCTTTGCCCGCTAGCTTCGCTCGCGGCAAGTGCAGAACCGGCCGCCTTCAGCGCAGCCTCCTCAGACGCGACTTGTTCCGTTTGCGCCTTGGAAGATGTGACCGAATCATCGACACCAGAGCGGTCTAGGTCAGCATCCTCTGAAACCGCCTCTTCCGCGGCTGAGTCTTGAGCCGAGACTTCTTGGTCAGCGACTTCTTGACCAGTGATTTGTTGATCAGAACCAGCTGCATTAGGGCCTGATGTAGCGGAACTCTGGCTTGGTTCCTCTACCAAGGCTTCGGCATCCGGCGTGCTTGCGCAGCCTACAGAAAGGCTCAGAGCAGCGACTAACGCGCTCGATGTCGCGACTTTCATCAGTTTCATTAATATGTCCTCGCACTATCATGCTTCGTTGTTTTTGTATTTGATATTTCTCGGTGTATACCAACAGTGTAGACACAGCCTAAAAAATAGCCGGACAGAATCAGTAGAAAAAGGTAAACGGATGTAATAATGCATAGCATCCGAGCGATCTGGCCCAACAGCTTCACCATCCAGCACTTAACAATACACCTTGATCGGTTCTTTGATGCCTGCTCCACGAGAAAAGTTGATCAACCTGTCCAGAAGGAAACCGTTCAACTCCTGTCCACGAGACAGAACGACGCTGCCACTCAAAGCACACACGTCTTCCTCGAGAATCATGCCAATTTTAAGCTCAGTGACTTTGACCTCTCGCACTGTTTTCGTGTCCTGAATAGGTCGATAACTATCTAACGCAGAGAGTAAGTCGAGATCTTGCTCATTAGTGAAGTGTGTTTTGGCCGCTTTGATTGCCTCTTGAATCGACAGCTGCTTGTGTAGCTTAGTCGTTTCAATCCAGGTAGCTAGACGCAACAAACGCGCTCCGAGCTGCACGCGTTCAGGCAGACTTTCGATATCGGCATCTGTTCCAAACTGCGATTCAATCATCAGGGCGACGCGCCCAAGACGAGGTATCCGCTCGAGAAGTTGCGCGCCTTGTTCCGGAATCGCTTTGAGCATCTGCTTGTCTTGCTCACTAAGATTCACTGAATTAAATGCTCGCTTTAACGCATCTTCAGGCAGAGACAACGCACCTAACTGACAAAGCATGGCCGCGATATCGTACTCCCAACGGTTTGCCAGCTTTTTCTCGTTCACAACATGCATGGCTAAACGACGAATGAAAAAAGCCGTTCTAAACGCTTCCGGTGCCGCGATATTCAAAATATCTGCAAGTACTTTGATTGTGCCTTTCAGAGTATTCTCTAACAGGTCTTTCTCGGCACGGCGCAAACGATACAAATGCGAGGCTTCTTGCAGAGCGTCGACGAGGTCTTCTGTTTCGCAAGGTTTCATCAAGAAGCGAAAAATATTTCCTTGGTTAATCGCCTTCATCGCAGATTCGAGATCCGCATGCCCCGTTAAAAGAATGCGCGTTGTATTCGGATGCTGCTCTCTAGAACGCCTTAATAGCTCTGCCCCATCCATTTCAGGCATACGCATATCCGACATCAATACTTCAAACACATCGTCTTCCATTAGCGCCAACGCGGCGGCTCCAGACTCCGCCGTAGTGACATCAAAGTATTCGTATAAATTACGCTCTAGCCCTTGCAGGACATGCGGCTCGTCATCCACACAAAGAATTTTTGGCAGCTCTTCATCCATAAGCGTTACTTAAGCCTCAAGTTATCGTTCTTTCAAACGTTGTGCCTGTTCTTTCCAATCCGGCAGTTTTTCACTTAAATCAAACCGTTCGATCAATTCAGGAAGCACATCAATGCCCCGCGCTAGTTGTCGCGCCATATGAATAATGACAGGCAAAACACTGGAAGAGCTGATACTGCGTTCATACAGCCGACCGGTCAGCACCGCATTGAATATTTCCGCTGAAAAGCCCCACATAAGGAGTAAGTAAGCGCCAACTTGAGCGTCCGCTAGGCCGAACAGTTCTAACTCGATTTCCTCGATTTCTTTTTCCGTCGCATAACTGATTCGACCCACATATTCTTGCGCCTTATCCGGAAAAGCCTGTATCAAGGCTCCCTGCCCAAGATCACTGAGCAACCCTGCAAGCTGGGCGTCTGCAACCATGCTTTGATCAATATCTGCCGCGATTAGAGCGGCCATTTTACTGATCATAAAACTTTCTTTGGTAATCTTTTCAATATCGAGCAGCGGCGAGCTAGACGCGGTAGAGTAGGTTTCAGCAAACAGGACAAACTCTTTCACCATCTCGGCCCCAAGCCGAACGACGGCCACGTGCACGTCGCTGGTTTCTCCGCCCCGAGAAAACAAAGCCGAATTGGTTACCTGCAGCACCTTCGTCGCGAGTGCTGCGTCCTCTTCGATCACCGCCGCAATATTTTCTAAATCTGCGTTGTTTTGAATAAGCGATTGAATTTGTGCATACACTCTTGGCGGGCTAGGTAGGGAACGGATGCCGCAAATCAAACGTCGCATCTCGCTATTCGGCAAAGAGTTCAACGCGTTCTCAATTAAGCTCAATACATTGATCAATTCGTCTGGGTCAAAAGGCTTATCTAGCCAACGGTGGGAAATAAAGCTGCTGCGCAACGCAGCAGACTGATCGGCCTGGCCCGAGAGCACAACGCGAACTGTATCAGGATATTTTTCTTCAATTTTACCGAGCAGTTTCTCCCCATCCATGCCCGGCATGCGCATGTCCGATACAATGACGTCGAAGGGCTCCTCTTCAAAACACTCAAGGGCGTCCTCTCCAGAGTTCGCCGTCTCGATATCCCAGTCACTGTCGAACAGCGCTCGCTGAATGCCATCAAGAATATTTTGCTCATCATCAACGAACAAAATTCGCATCATAACAAGCGTCTCTCACTTTCAATTTCCTGCAAGACCTCCGCTAGATATGCCGCATCACAGGGCTTATCTAGCCATCGGTGAGCAAGCTCTGCATCGTCTAGTTGCAAGCTTTGATCCGCATAGCCAGACAAAATGACACGTGTGATACTCGGGTCTAAAGCACGTACTTCTTTGAGCAAGCGATCGCCCTTCATAGCAGGCATAGACATATCGGTGACGATCACATCGTAATGGCCTTGCTCGATTTTAATCAGCGCTTCTGGGCCACTCAAAGCAGAGTCAATCGACCAGCTCGTATCTCGCAAGTTACGCTGTATCGCATTAATAATGAGTCGATCATCATCGACAAAAAGTATATTCATAGTCCCAATCCCATGCTTAACTTAATCCGCCGCTTAAGCCGGTTTCTCTGCATCAAGCGACGCTTCAGGTTGTGATACTTTTAGAGGAACGAAGACAGAGAAACACGATCCCTCTCCCATAGTAGATTCGAGCTCCAAACGGCCCTTATGTTTTTCAACTATGACCGAGTAGGCAATATTGAGCCCCTGCCCTGTTCCCTTACCCACCGCTTTTGTGGTGAAAAACGGCTCAAAAACCCTCTCTTGAATTTCTTTTGGAATGCCACAGCCATTGTCGCGGACATCGATGCGTAGAAACTCTGCTTCGATCTTCGCAATCACATCAATTTGCCCAAGGTCGCTGCTCTGCTCAGCCTTGAGTCGATCCTCAATCGCGTGCGCTGCATTCACCACCAAGTTCAAAATCACTTGATTGAACTCATCCAAAATCAGCTGAACAGGTGGAATATCCGGTTCAATATCGAGTTTTAAATGCGCCAAATATTTCCACTCATTTCGGCAAATAGTCGTCGTCGACTCAAGCGCCTCTTTGACATCTGCGGCACTAAAATTTCCCTCACTCGCATGCGAAAACGACTTCATGGCACGAACAATCGTGCTCACCCGCCCCAAACCCTCGAGTGACTGATCAATCGACTTGGGAATCTCTTGAGTAATAAAGCTAAACTTCGCCTTCTTGAGCATCTTTTCCAGGTCTTCAACTTGCTGTTTGCTGTTTTCGTCACAGCAGCCCGACACAATCTGGCGATACATCTCAACGGCTTGAAGGACGTGTCCGGACGCTTTTTTCATAAAACTCATGTTGTCAGACACATATTGAATAGGCGTATTGATCTCGTGCGCAATTCCCGCGGCCAATTGTCCAATAGATTCGAGCTTCTGGGCTTGGCGTAACTGCTGCTCCATAATCATGCGAGCGGTGATATCTCGGATCATTGCGACATAATGCAGGCTTTCATTAAAAAACAGACGCGAAAACACAACCTCATAGTAATTTGTGCCTGCGTCGCTATAAGTCGAAAACTGCAGAGTGAGCCCACTCGCGCCCCTCTCGAGATCGGAGTGCTCCCAGTCTTCAAGCGCCGCAAATGATCCAAGTTCTGGAATCAGATCAAGAATATTCTTCGTCTCAATCGGGCTATGTTCGGCGCCAAATAAACGCTGCGCAGACACATTGTAGGTATCGACATCACCCTGCTCGTTAAGTACCAGCAAAGCGTCAGCAAGAGAGCTAATAACGGCATTTTCACGCTGCATCAGACTTGCCGATTTTCGGCGTTCACTATCAAGCCGAGTGCCCAGTAGAACACCCACCAGCGAGGCGCCAAGAAATAGTGCGATCTCGGTGATCATGTTCCACGAGATGACCTCATGCGGCTGGCTCGACAACACATAGGCATTTTCCGGCTGCACGTAAAACTCAGACGCCACCATCGCAACATAATGCATAGCAGACACGGCAGCACCGATAAACACGGCAGACAGAAAACGCACTCGTATCGAACTTTCTTTATCGGCTTTTGTGGCATGGGTATAAATGGCAACCACTGCAAGTAGATGGGCGACAACAATTGAAAATACAAACATCAATGGATCGTAACGAAAGCCGCCCTGTGAGAGGTGCATCGCCTCCATACCGATGTAATGCATCAAACCAATGCCAGCCGCCATTGCCAGCCCACCCATCTGCACCGCAACCACGTCAAAGCGTTTTTTAGCAAGAATAGAAATGGCAACATAGCTACCGAGTAACGCAGGCACAATGGAAAGCAAGGTCTGCCCTAGATCAAAATGTACCGGTGTTTCCAAGTGAAAGGCATGCATGCCGGTGAAGTGCATCGCCCAAACACCACAACCCATGACGACTGCAGCAACATACATCCAAATGTCTTCGTGCCGCCCCAGCTCTTTGCGCCAACTTCGCTCCACAATCGTCAGCATCGACATCGCCGCCATCACCGCAAACAGCACAGACCAAACAACCAGAGACACATCGTATGAGCCTGCAATCGGCTCAAATACGTCTTGATTCAATTCTGAAAATCGCCAAAATTCCATCATGTCGTTACCAAGGAAGATCAAAGCGAATATAGTCAAGAATTAAGATATTTCTTGGTTAAAAAACACGCTACACTGAAACGAACGGGATTCAGGCACTTCGGCTTACAGTTTCTGGCGAGAGCAGAGGCATTTTGCTCAGAGCGTGCTAGGAGAAAAAGATGGTTGATAAGAAAACATTCGATACCGGGTATTTTACGAATCAACGCATGGAGCGAAGTTTCCACCGAATTTTTGTGCGACGACGTCCATTCTGTTCACCTGAAACGGGCACCCCCGAAGTCTGCAAGCTACCAAGTTTTGTCTTAATTGAAGGTGGCATCATGATTTTGCATGAAGAAGAGTTTCAAAAAGAGCTGCAGGAAGCCTGGGCTGCCTATCAAAAGGCACAAGCAGGTGAGCAAGCAGACCCAAAAGACCAGGACTAGCAAACGCGCTAAAAGAAATGCCTATCTCTAGAAGATTAACCTCTCACCGTCACAAAACACTGCGCGCTCCTATAACTAGATCTCAATGAAGCTCCTCTCAGTAGCAATCAACATAATCAAAATATTAACCACAACCAAAATTGCTTAGACAGCGTACTGTGTACTATCTTCGTTATTAGAAGTTTGGTTTAGCTCTTGCGGCTTTGCCTTTATAAATGTTTAACATTCATTACTAGCCAACAAGTCTCTTTCTGGAGGGCTATCCAAGGTGTTCACAGTCGTACGAGTTTCGGGTCCCATTTTTTACGTTAACCGTTTTGGTGAACGCGTCGAACTACAACGAGGCGATCAAATCGATGAGCACACACTCCTCAATAGCCCTCAAGGCAATCAACTCATTGTTCAAAGCCCGAGCGGACAAGAACTAAGCCTCATTGTTACCGAACCCCAAGAGCTCGGAGTACTCGCCAAAAACAGTACACCCGAACTAGAGACGCCAGCAGAGCCAGCGCAAGAAGCGCCTCCAAGTAGCCAAGCAACCAGCCTCAGGGCGGATGCAGATTCAACACCACAACCAACACCGCAATCTGATGGCCATCACCACGCAGGAGCAACAGTAGAGCGAACCGATTTAAATGTCGCTTTGGATAATAGTTCGACGGGTAAACACACCGATCCGCTAACAGGCTCAGCAGAATTTAGCCCAACATCCCCCGGCAACGAGTCGTTCACCGGAAGCGGCGCCTTGGCAGGAACCAACGGCACAATCAGCAATGCTTCATTAACTGGACAAAGCCCAACCAGTGCACTCTCATCACTCATTGCACAACAGCAACAGGCAGCAACACCCGGCACTCAGGCAAACCAAAATTTACCGATTACAATCACCGGTACCTTTCAGGGCGCAGTGATTGAAGACAACGCAATTGGCGCCACTGGCGCACTGACCATCAATGGCGGGCCAGGTTACTTTCCGGCCCAAAGCTACCAAGGAAAATACGGTGATCTAAGTGTTGATAGTCAAGGAGCATGGCACTACACATTGCACAACAGCGATGGCCAAGTGCAAAGCCTGGAGGATGGCCAACATGCAACAGAACACTTTGCCATACATGCCAGAAACGCCGTCGGTATCGATTTCAGCCACGAGTTTGTTGTGGATGTTACCGGAACGAATGATATCCCAACGATCAACGGTGCAAACGTAGGGGATGTTACGGAAGAATCACAGCTGACGGCGACAGGCCAACTCAGCATCAGCGATGTGGATTCGGGTGAAGCGCATTTTCAATCTGAAACAGTCCAAGGAGCGCATGGCAAATTGTTCATGCAAGAAAATGGCTCCTGGCAATATGAACTCGATAACCAAAGCCCAACGGTCCAAGCTCTGGGACAAAACAGTCAACTGACCGACACGCTGATTATCCATGCAGCAGACGGTACACCGCATAAAATCGATATAAACATTAGCGGCACCAACGACCGCGCCGTGATCTCTGGTACAGATGTGGGCGCAGTCACCGAAGAAAGCCTGCTACAAACGTCCGGCAAACTGGACATTCAAGATACAGATACGGGCGAGGCGCATTTCCAGGCCTCTGATCTTCATGGCCAACACGGGATATTGCATCTGCAAAGCGACGGTTCCTGGAGCTACGATCTCAATAATCAAGACCCCAGCGTTCAAGCGCTTGGCCAGGGCAAGCTGGCGACCGACACGATCACTGTGACGACTGCGGATGGAACCGCGCACAATATCACCATCGTCATATCTGGAACGAATGACGCGCCCACCCTAAATGCTATCTCGGCCACCACCGCGACCGAAGGAGACAAAACACTCACAAGTGGAACCATCACAGCGACCGATATCGACTCTGGTGACACCGCTAGCTTCACCTCCCCTCAGGTTGACGGTTTCACGCTAAACAAGGACGGCAGCTATACCTTTGATCCAACGCATCCGGCCTACAACGGCTTGGCAGATGGTGAAGCTCGTAAAATTACGATTCCAATTACCGTCACCGATAGTGCCGGCGGACAAGACACTCAACACCTTGTTATTACGGTGACAGGCACCAATGACCGTGCCGTAATCACCGGCACAGATACAGGCGCTGTAACAGAAGATCTGAACCCATACGCAAGTGTAAACGGTAATTATGCCTATAAACTGGAGGCGCAAGGGCATATCACGGCGATAGACCCTGATTCAGGCGAGTCCGGCTTTGACTTTTCGACACTCGTGTCCGCGCCGACGCATCCTGAGTGGGCGCCATATACCTCCGCCTTGGGTGGCCAATTAACCATCGATCGCGGGAGCAACTGGCATTACTACATCGACAATCGCAAACCGGAAATCCAGTCGTTGGGGGATGGGCAGACCCTGACAGATACGGTGCAGATCGCCTCGAAAGACGGCACAACCCATACCATCACCATCACGATTCATGGCACTAACGATGCGCCGACCGTTGGCTCTGCCGTTACGCTTACGCAAGGAACAGAAGACACGGCCTATACCTTGCACGCCCGCGATTTATTGGCCAACGCCAGTGATATCGACAAAAACGATGCCGGGCAATTGCATGTTGCGAACCTCAGTGCCGACCATGGCAGTATCACAGACAATCACGACGGTACTTACACCTTCACACCAGACGCAGACTACAACGGCTCGGTGCAATTTTCTTACGAAGTACAAGATGCTCATGGCGGCAGTACGGTAGCGAGCGCTTCACTGGATTTGGCAGCGGTAGCGGATGCGGCTGTCATTACCGGCCAAGATACGGGCTCTATCACCGAAGACCGCAATGTTGGGCATGATTCAGCACAGTCGATCCAGGTAATGGGCTCCCTCTCTGTCACTGACCCGGATGCAGGGCAAGACCATTTCATTGCAACAAACCCGATGGTTCGAAACGAAAAAGTCATCAGCGACCCTTTTCAAGGGGAGTTGCATATTGATCGTCACGGAAACTGGGATTATC